>DASRTX010000507.1:0-8796 GCA_035655715.1 Myxococcales bacterium
TGGGACATCCTCGAAGAGGTGATCCGCGAGCACCCGGTGCTCCTCAACCGCGCGCCCACGCTGCACCGCCTCGGCATCCAGGCCTTCGAGCCGGTGCTGATCGAGGGCAAGGCCATCCAGCTGCACCCGCTGGTCTGCTCGGCCTTCAACGCCGACTTCGACGGCGATCAGATGGCCGTCCACGTGCCCCTCTCCATCGAGGCGCAGGTGGAAGCGCGCGTGCTGATGATGAGCACCAACAACATCCTCAGCCCGGCGCACGGCAAGCCCATCATCGTGCCCACCCAGGACATCGTGCTGGGCCTCTACTACCTGACCCGCGAACGCGTGCTCGCGCACGGCGAGGGCCGGATCTTCTCCTCGCCGGCGGAGGTGCGCTCGGCGTACGACCACGGCGAGGTCGATCTGCAGGCGAAGATCACCTGCCGCATGGAGCAGTTCGACGCCGACGGCAAGCCCGCCGGCCGCGCGCGCGTGGAGACGACCGTCGGGCGCGTGCTGCTCTCCGACATCCTTCCGCGCAAGATCCCGTTCACCACCATCAACAAGGTGATGGACAAGAAGACGCTGGGGAACCTGATCGACATCTGCTACCGCCTGAGCGGCGAGAAGGAGACGGTGCTCCTGGCGGACCGGCTGCGCTCGCTGGGCTACGGCTACGCCACCAAGGCGGGCATCTCCATCGCCATCAAGGACATGGTGATCCCCTCCACCAAGACGGAGAAGCTGGAGGCGGCGCAGAAGGAAGTGGCGGAGATCGAGAACCAGTACCTGGAAGGCCTGATCACCGACGGCGAGCGCTACAACAAGGTGATCGACATCTGGGCGCAGGTCACCGAGCAGGTGGCCGGCGACATGATGAGCGAGATCGGCACCGAGTCGATCAGCAAGGGCGGCAAGGAGAAGAAGCAGCCCTCCTTCAACCCCATCTTCATCATGGCCGACTCGGGAGCCCGCGGCTCCGCGCAGCAGATCCGCCAGCTGGCGGGAATGCGCGGCCTGATGGCGAAACCAAGCGGCGAGATCATCGAGACGCCCATCACGGCGAACTTCCGTGAAGGCCTGACCGTGCTGCAGTACTTCATCTCCACGCACGGCGCCCGCAAGGGCCTCGCCGACACGGCCCTCAAGACCGCCAACTCCGGCTACCTGACCCGCCGCCTGGTGGACGTCGCGCAGGACGCCATCA
Organism: Myxococcales bacterium; assembly: GCA_035655715.1. Taxonomy (GTDB): domain Bacteria; phylum Myxococcota; class Myxococcia; order Myxococcales; family 40CM-4-68-19; genus 40CM-4-68-19. Next base: position 1,190 of record DASRTX010000507.1, read on the forward strand.
TCACCGAGTACGACTGCGGCACCATGGACGGCATCGCCCTGGGCGCCCTGGTCGAAGGCGGCGAGATCATCGAGCCGATGGGCGAGCGCATCCTCGGCCGCGTTGCGCTGGACGACGTGGAGGACCCCTTCACCCACGAGGTCCTCGTCAAGGCCAACGACGAGATCGACGAGACCAAGGTGAAGGAGATCGAGGAGGCGGGCATCGAGAAGGTGAAGATCCGCTCGGTGCTCACCTGCCAGGCCCGGCGCGGCATCTGCGTCGAGTGCTACGGCCGCGACCTGGCCCGCGGGCGCAAGGTGAACATCGGCGAGGCGGTGGGCGTGATCGCCGCGCAGTCCATCGGCGAGCCCGGCACGCAGCTGACCATGCGCACCTTCCACATCGGCGGCACCGCCACCCGGCGCGCCGAGGCGTCCACCATCGAGAACCGGCACGCGGGCGTGGTCCACTTCCATGTCCTCAAGACGGTGAAGCGCAAGGACGGCTCGCTCATCGTCATGAACCGCAACGGCGAGATCGTCATCGCCGACGAGAACGGCCGCGAGCGCGAGCGCTACAACGTGATCTACGGCGCCAAGCTCAACGTGAAGGAGGGCTCGAAGATCGACGCCGGGACCCAGCTCGCCGAGTGGGACCCGTTCGCCACGCCCATCGTCGCCGAGGTCGCCGGCGTGGTCCGCTTCTACGACATCATCGAAGGCGTGACCATGAACGAGCAGCTCGACGAGGTGACCGGCCTCTCGCGCAAGAGCATCATCGAGAGCCGCGACGCCGAGGCGCAGCCGCGCATCGCCATCGAGGACGAGAAGGGCAACCCGAAGTTCCTGCCCAACTCGGAGCAGCCGGCACGCTACATGCTGCCGGTTGGCGCCAACATCACCGTCAACGACGGCGATAATCTGGAGGCCGGCGAGATCATCGCGCGCATCCCGCGTGAGACCACCAAGACCAAGGACATTACAGGTGGCCTGCCGCGGGTGGCCGAGCTGTTCGAGGCGCGCAAGCCCAAGGAGCACGCGGTCATCAGCGAGATCGAGGGCGTGGTCAGCTTCGGCAAGGACACCAAGGGCAAGCGCAAGGTGGTGGTCACGCCGGAGATCGACGGCAAGCTGCGCACCGACCTGGCCAAGGAGTACCTGATCGCCAAGGGCAAGCACATCAACGTGCACGCCGGCGACCGGGTGAAGGCGGGCGACCCGCTGATGGACGGCGCGGCCAACCCGCACGACATCCTCAAGGTGCTGGGCGAGAAGGAGCTGGCCCGCTACATGGTGGACGAGGTGCAGGAGGTCTACCGGCTTCAGGGCGTGAAGATCAACGACAAGCACATCGAGACCATCGTCCGGCAGATGCTGCGCCGGGTGCGGGTGCAGGACGTCGGCGACACCAACTGGCTGGTGGACGAGCAGGTGGAGAAGCAGATGTTCGACGACGAGAACGCCAGGGTGACCGGTGCGGGAGGCAAGCCCGCGGTGGGCGAGCCGCTGCTGCTGGGCATCACCAAGGCGTCGCTCTCCACCGAGTCGTTCATCTCCGCGTCGTCGTTCCAGGAGACCACCAAGGTGCTCACCGAGGCCGCCATCTCCGGGCGCGTGGACTACCTGCGCGGGCTCAAGGAGAACGTGATCATGGGCCGGCTCATCCCGGCGGGCACCGGGCTCACCGCGTACAAGCACCTGGACATCGAGGTGGAGACGCCGGTGGACGAGGTGGAGGCGGCGGAAGAGGCATTGGCGATCGCGAGCGGGGCAGAGCAGCCGCCCGCGGCGATGGGAGCCGAGGAGTAGCGAAGGGTCTGTTCCACAACCACAACTTCAACGACAACCAAAACGACAACGGCCTTCCGGGTCGTTGTCGTTTTTTTTCAGGCCCTTCGGCTGTGGCGGATGTGGCCGCTGTTGCGCGTCGGTGCGCCTCGACAAAAGCCCAATCGTTTCCGGATGGTTTGGCTGCGGGTAGGATGACCTGCGTGGCTGGAGCACTCTAAACCACTGAAACCGCTAAAGATTTGTGTGCCCCGCCAGCGGGCCGGCGGGTCTTTACCCAGCGGGAGGTTTCAACCATGAAGAAGATCATTGCAACGGTTCTTGTGGGGGTGTTGGCGGGCTGTGGCGGGTCGAACCTGTCGCTCAGCGTGAAGGCCGGTTCCGCCGCCGCCGTCGCTTCGTCGGGCGCCGCCTTGACCGCGGGCACCGGCATCGTGCTGACGCGCGTGCGCGTCGTCATCCGCAAGCTGGAGCTGGAGAAGGCGGCCGCGGCGGCCTCGGCTGATGCGGGCACCGCCGCCACCGAGGCCGACGAGACCGACGAGATCGCCAGCGGGCCGTACCTGCTCGACCTGTCCGGAACCACGCTGGACGGCGGCGGCGTCGCCAAGCTGCTGGACGCGACCTTCGCGCCGGGCAACTACCGCGAGATCAAGTTCGAGGTCCACAAGCCGCAGAGCGGCGAGACCGCCGCCAACGCCAGCCTGCAGGACATGATCGACGCGCAGGCCTCGATCATCGCCGACGGCACCATCGACGGCGCCGCTTTCAGCTTCAAGACCTCGGTCACCGCCGAGCAGGAGCTGGAGGGGAATCTCGCGCTGGCCGACGGCAGCAACCTGACCGTGAACGTGGATGCCAGCTCGTGGTTCACGGCGAGCGGCGGGCGGCTCGATCCGCGCAACGAGGCGAATCGGTCGCAGATCGAGAACAACATCCAGAAGTCGTTCAAGGCGTTCAAGGATGACGATCACGACGGGCACGAGGACCGGTAGCGCGCCCGTCGAACAGGCAACCTGAGCAGACAACAATAACGACAACGACCCCCGGGTCGTTGTCGTTTTGTTTTTGTTTTTGGGGGCGGTCTGAAGGTTGTCGGGCACGCTCGCGCCAGGCCTGCGGCCTGTCACTGCGCGTGCATTGTTGTCGTCGTGGTTTTGGAGTAGCTCGCTGCGCTCGCGCTGAATGGGATCGTCGTTGGTTCGTCATCGTCGCCCTCCCGCTGGCGCTCTCGGTGAGGAGGGCGACGATGACGAACCTAATGACTCTGCCCCATGAAGACTTGATTGCCTATCGGGTAGCCAAGGAGCTTGTGGTTGCCGTGCGGGAAGCGCGGATTTCTGATTCCGGGCTGCGGGATCAAGCGCTTCGCGCAGCGGTCTCTGTTTGCCTGAACATTGCCGAAGCGACGGGAAGGCCGGGGGCGGCGGATCAGCGGCGGGTCTATGGGATTGCGCGCGGTGAAGCCTGCGAGGTTGCTGCGGCGGTCGATGTTGCTGCGGCTACCGGGTTCTGTGCCGGGGATTCTACTTTGCGAGCGAGGGAGCTTGCCGGGAGGGTCTATGCGCTGCTCAGCGGGTTGATGCGCCGGCAGTGGACTTGCGTTCCAGGATGTGGAGCTCGACGCGGCGGTTTTGTTCGCGGCCCTTGGCGGTGTGGTTGTCGGACAGGGGCCGCGAAGGGCCGGCGCCGGTTGGTTGGAGGCGTTGGGGGGAGATGCCGCGGCGCGAGAGGGCTCGGACCACCGCCTGGGCGCGGGAGAGCGAGAGGCGGGTGTTGGCGGCGGCGGAACCGCGATCGTCGGTGTGGCCCTGGACCTCGATCTTGAGCAGATCGGGATGCGCCTTCAGCAGCCTGGCGATCTGGTTGAGCAGGCGCGAGGAGCGCGGCTGGATGAGGCTGGTTCCGGGCTTGAACTGGACCTTCTCCAGGATCTCGATGCGGTCCTCGTGGAGCGCGACGATCTGCTTGTCGGACGTCGGACAGCCGTGGTTCGCGGCAGGCCCCCGCTGCTGCGGGCAGTTGTCCAAACGGTCGGGGAGGCCGTCGCCGTCGGTGTCGCGGCGATCCTCCTCCGCGAACGCCGCTGCCCGCGCCAGCGCATCGGCTTCCGAGGCGGGCAGCAGATCGAGCGCCTCGGCGCGCAGCACCGTCTCCCGGGCGGCGAGCTCCGAGCCGGCCAGCAGCGCCGGCACGCGCTCTTCCTTTTCCGCCTTCTCGCGCGCCGCCCTCTCCTCGGCGATGCGGGCCATCAGCTCAGCGATGCCCGGCTCCGGGCCTTCCCTCTTTGGCGGCCTGCAGAGCACCGGCGCATAGCGTACCGCCACCACGCCGCGCAGCGAGGGCGACCCGAGGCCGTCGTCCAGGCGCGTGCCGCCGGCGATGTCCACAGCCAGGACGCCGCCTGCGCAGACCGTCGCTCCGGCCCGCCACTCGAGGGGAATCGACTGCTGCGCCAGCTCGCGAAAGGCCGCGCGCAGCTCCAGCTCGCCATAGGCGCGGAGCCGCGGCGAGAACCAGTACGCGGCCGCGGCGCGCAGCCCCAGCTCGGTGCCCAGCTTCACCGGCCCCACGTCCATGGGAGCGCGGAAATTCACCAGCGCATTGCCCAGCAGCTCCCACGGCCCGCGCCGATGCGAGGCCGACACGAGCGCCTCCAGGGCGAGGCGCGACTCGTCGGTCAGGGAGTCGAGCGCGCCGGTGGTCAATTCGACCGACAGCTGTCCTGCCAGATCGAGTGGGCCGCGCAAAAACCCGTGGCGCGCGCCGAGACGGATGTCTCCGACGGTGAAGCCGAAGGCCGGCTGCGAGATGCCCAGCGCCGAGAGATCGCCGGTCTGGCGCAAGCTGACGGGGAGCTGCGCGAAGATGGACAGGTCGTCGTTGAGGCGAGCCGCGAGCTGCGCCCAACCGCCCAGGCGGGACTCCACCCGCCCTTGTGGCCCGAGGCGGACCGGCTTGTACCCTGCGTCGAACCCGAGCTGCAGCTCCAGCGGATCGTCGGAGAGCAGCGGCGGCCGCGCGCCCTCCACGCCCAGCAGGCCGTCGCTCCCAGTGGCAGGCCGCAAGAGGGAGAGGTTCGCCTGTGGGGCGCAGAGGAGGAGCGCGAAGAGCAGGCCCAACTAGGCGGTCCTCGGGAGTGCCCTGCGGTCGGCCCAGGCGCGGTAGCCGCGGTAGGCAAAGTGGAGGACCAGCCCCACCGCCAGCGCGCTGGCGGAGAACCAGGCGTCCCTCGGTTGGATGCCATTGAGGAAGAGGAGGCAGCCCAAGGTGGCGAGGAGCGGAACCACCGGCCCCAGCGGCAGCTGGAACGTGCTGGGGCCCCGCTTGCGGCGAAGCACCAGCACCGCGATGCAGGTGGGGACGTACTGCGCGAAGACGGCGGCGTTGTTGAGGTCGGCGCCGCGGTCGAAGTCCACCCACGCGGCCATTGCGGCGCACACCGCCGCGGTGAGGACGATGGAAACGTAGGGCGTGCCGAAACGCGGATGGGAGCGCGAGAGGAAGGCGGGCAGCTCGCTGTTCTCGCTCAGCGCAGAAAGGTACCGCGGCGTCACCAGCGCCACGCCGGTGAGATAGCCGAAGCTGGAGATCACCGATCCCACCGCCACGAAACGTCCCGCCCAGGGTCCGGCAAACGCCGCCGCCGCCTCCGCCAGCGGCTTGTCCGCGCCAGCCGGATTGGGATGCGTGCCCATGAAGACGAGCTGAACCAGCACATAGAGCACGATGGAGCCGAAGAGCGCGAAGAACAGCGCCAGTGGGACGTTGCGGCGCGGGTTGTCGGTCTCGCCGGCCGCCACCGGCACGTACTCGAACCCGGTGCAGGCGAAGAGCGCCGCGAAGCCGCCCACCTTGAGCGCTTCCAGGTGCGTCGAGCCCGAGGGCGGCGGCACGTCGAGCCGGTGCCAGTCGATGAAGAAGAGGCCCGCTCCGACGAAGAGCAGGATGGGCACCAGCTTGGCGCCGCTGAAGAAGTCGCTGGCCAGCGCGCCCGGCTTGATGCCGCGGTAGTTGAGCGTAGCCAGCGCCGCGATCACCGCCACCGCCGCCGCGATCTGCGGGCCGGGGCGATTGAGCGCCGGCACCAGGAACGAGAGGTTGCGCCCGAAACCCCGCGCCACCGCGCCGTAGGCGAAGATGTTGGCGGCGAGCGCCATCCAGCCGACGCCGGTGCCGACGGAACGGCCGAAGGCGTCGCGGGCGTAGAGATAGGGGCCGCCGTTGCGGTCGGCGCGCCCGGCCGCCTCGCAGAAGCAGAGGCCCACCAGCAGGCAGACGCCCCCGATGGCCAGCCAGGCGGCCCAGGAGAAGCCGCCGGCGGCCGCGAAGACCCGCGCCGGGAGCAGGAAGATCCCGGTTCCGATGATGCCGTTGATGCCCAACCCGACGCAGTCGAGCAGGGTCATCCTGCGAGGTGCGCTCACCCTGGCTTCCTGGTCGCGGTGCGGGCAGGCATGCGAGTCGCAGCATGCCGACACTCCCGCTTGACAGCAAGAGAACGGTCAGTATGATGCGCGCCTCTTTTCGGCCGGATACCGGTCGGCCGCGGGAACAAGCCACCGATTTTGCTGCTGCCGTCCGGTCTCGTGGGACGGCGGTCGTGTTGAAAGGCACTGATGCCGACGATTAGCCAGTTGATTCGCAAGGGCCGCGAGCGGGTGGTCTACAAGGGCAAGGCGCCCGCCATGACCCGCTGCCCGCAGAAGCGCGGCGTCTGCACGCGCGTCTACACCACCACACCCAAGAAGCCGAACTCGGCACTGCGCAAGGTGGCCCGCGTGCGCCTCACCAACGGGATGGAGGTCACCAGCTACATCCCCGGCGTCGGCCACAACCTCCAGGAGCACTCGGTGGTGATGATCCGCGGCGGTCGCGTCAAGGATCTCCCCGGCGTGCGCTACCACATCATCCGCGGCACCCTCGATTCCGTCGGTGTCGCCGGCCGCAAGCAGGGCCGCTCCAAGTACGGCGCGAAGCGCCCCAGCTAAGGACAGACGAAATGCCTCGCCGCCGCGAAGTCGCCAAGCGCAAGATCCTCCCCGATCCCAAGTTCCAGGACCGGCTGCTCGCCAAGTTCATCAACGACATGATGCGCAAGGGCGAGAAAGCCGTCGCCGAGCGCGTGGCCTACCGCGCCCTCGACCTGGTGCAGCAGCGCACCAACGACGATCCGATCAAGGTCTTCAAGAAGGCGCTCGACAACGTCAAGCCGGTGCTCGAGGTGAAGAGCCGCCGCGTGGGCGGCGCCACCTACCAGGTGCCGGTGGAAGTGCGCCAGGAGCGCCGCGTGGCCCTCGCCATGCGCTGGCTGATCGAGTACGCCAAGGACCGCGGCGAGAAGACCATGGATCAGAAGCTCGCCGCCGAGTTGATGGACGCCGCCAACAACCGCGGCAACGCGGTGAAGAAGCGCGAGGACACGCACAAGATGGCGGAGGCCAACAAGGCTTTCGCGCACTACCGCTGGTAGCCGCGCTTCTGCGCGTTCTTCTTGGCGGGGCTGCTCCGGAAGGGGCGGCCCCGCGGTGCTTCGGTGTCCTCGGATCTGCTCGGCGTCAGAAGCGCCAGGCGAGGGCGAGGCCGCGGGAGGACCGATCACCCATTGGCAAGGTGGGGCGGACCGAGATGCGGGGTTGGATGGTTTCCGTGGAGAAGAAGGCCCAGTCTGCCACTACCCCGGCGCCGGAGAGGATGAGCCCGGTGAAGGGAATGAGCAGCTCGCTGCAACCCTCGCTGCATTCGGGATGCAACAGCGCGAAGATGGCGTAGCTCAGCCCGAGCGGGACCGCGCGGACGAGAAAGCTCTTTGCGGCGTCGCCGGGCCAGCCATGGGCG
>DASRTX010000508.1:0-6004 GCA_035655715.1 Myxococcales bacterium
GGCCACGTCGACGGGCCCGTATTCCGCCGAGACGGCGTCGCGGATCTGCTGCACCGTCCGCTTGCCGTCGGCGAAGTTGAGGATCTCGTAGGCGTAGTCCTCGGGGCCGCCGGTTTCGGGCGCGCGGGGCGCTTCGGGAATGGCCCGCTCCTGGAAGAGCTTCGGCGTGGCGATTTTCGCCGCCTTCGCGTGGTCGGCGAAGTAGTCGTAGCCGAACACCGTCATCGGACCCTTCGGCTCCGGCTTGCGCCTGTAGACGAGCCCCGCCGGCCCTGCGCCCGGCGGCCCGTCTGCCGCGGGCCGCGACGTCCAGTCGCTGCGGCTGCTGTTGGCGAGGACGTATCCGCTGGCCGCTCCGATGAACGCCGCGCGCAAGAGCTTGGTGGGGTCGATGTTGGCGGCGGTGTCGAAATTGGTGTGGATGTACCGGTCGGGCCAGTCGTTGAGATAGATGGCTGGAATCCGGAACGACGAATCCTGGTAGACCACGTGGTCGCTGCCCCCGGTGAAGGGCGAGTCCTGCGCGAGCAGCGGCTCCTTGCCGCCCTCGGGTGCGGCCAGCGGATGGTCGGCGCTGCCCGTCGCGGCATATCGATACGATTCGTCGTTGACGAACCCGGCGAATGCCCACGCCACATCGTGGACGAAAGAAGGCAGGCTCGCCGGCCCGCGCGTGACGTGGAACACCGCCTTGGTGACAGGCCCGCCGCCCACCATGTCCATGTGGACCACCGCCTTGATGCGGGCGACCAGGTCAGGCCTGGCGTTGAGCAAGGTGGTGGTGCCTTCGATCTCCGGCGGCCAGAGGAAGCGAAGCGTGCGCGCTGGCCGTGGAAGCTTGCCCTCGCCGATGAGGTTCTGCAGCGTGCGCCCCACTTCCAGGATGGTGACGCAGCCGCTCGCGTTGTCGTTGGCGCCGGGGCGCTGGTGGTCGAGGTGGCAGCTGAAGGCGATCTCCTCCTCCTTGAGCTGCGCGCCCGGAATGGTGGCGGTGACGATCTGGTACTTCCCGGGGTGCCGCCCCGCCTTCACGGTGGCGTGCAACCGGATCTCCTCGCCCTTCTCCAACCGCTCGCGCAGCGCGCGCGCCGTCTTCAGCGAGACCATGAAGGCAAAGGTCTTGTGCGGCGAGAACGAGTCGAGATGCCCCCAGCGCACCAGGTTCTCGTCCTCTCCCCACCAGGCCGTCCTCTGGTTCTGCGCCGAGCTGACGATGCCGGCCGCGCCGAGCTTGCCCACCGCCAGCTCCTGCACCGCGCCGGGCTGCGCCGAGGTGAGCACCAGCTTGCCCTTGACGTTCTTGCCCGCGTAATCGGCGTCCTTGGTTCCCTGGCCCACGTCGACCAGCGCCGCGGTGACGTCGGCGCTCTCGCTGTCCTCGGCCAGCGCGACCGGCTCCGCTTCGAAGCTCGCCAGCTTGCGGTTGGCTTTGACGTCCCAGAGCTCGCCGGATTCGGCATCCCACGCGGGCCGCGAGCGCTGCGTGCCGTAGAAGATCTTTCCGTCGGCGGGGAAGTCCAGGATGGCCACGTCGCTCAGGCCGTAGGCGCGCGCACGCTCCGCGACGAGATCGGCAGCGGAACGGAACCCCTCCGATCCGCGCTGGCGGTGGAAGCGCGCGATGCCCTCGAGGTTGCGCTTGGCGGTCTCGCCGCTCAGCTCCTGTGCCAGCGCGGCGATGTCCTTTTCGGGCAGCGGCAGCTTCTGCGCCTGGGCTGGCGCCGCCGCGAGCAGGAGGCCCGGCGCGACGAGAAACGCCCGCCGAAAAGAGCCCTCCAGCGCGAGCCGCATCGGGCCGCAACAAAGCAATCGCAGCTTCGCGCGTCAAGCCGCGTGTACAGTGCGCGGCCATGTGCGCTTTGATTTTGGCTGTCGCGATGGCTGCAGGCGGAGGGCACGCCGATCTGGTCGCGCTCTTCGGCGAGTGGCGCGCGTTCCAGAAGCCGAAGGTCGTGGGCGGCGTGCCCGACTACACGCCGGCGGCGATGGCGCGGCAGCACATCGAGCTGAGGGCGTGGCAGAAGCGGCTCGTTTCGCTGGACCCGCGGGCGTGGCCGGTGCCGCAGCAAGTGGACTGGCAGATCGTGCGCGCGGAGATGAACGGGCTCGACTTCGATCACCGCGTGCTGCGGCCGTGGGAACGCAACCCGGACTTCTACGTCACGGTGTTCGCGGACGAGACGGACCAGCCGGCGCGCGAGGGGCCGCACGCGCTCGGCGGGGTCGAGCTGCTCGGGTTCACTTTGCCCCGCGACGCGGACGAGCTGGCAAAGCGCCTCGCGCACATTCCGGTGCTCTTGCAGCAGGCTCGCGGCAACCTGACCGGCAACGCGCGCGACCTCTGGGTCTACGGGACTCGCGACGTGAAGGGTCAACGCGACATCCTCGCCGATCTCGCGCGCAAGGCTTCCGGACATGCGGCGCTGACGGCAGCGGTGCAGCGGGCCATCGAGGCGACAGACGGGTTCGTGAAATGGCTGGAGGAGCAGGCGCCCTCGAAGACGGGGCCGTCGGGAGTGGGCGTCGAGAACTACGACTGGTACCTGGCCAACGTGCAGCTCCTCCGCTACCGCTGGGCCGACGAAGTGCTTTTGATGGAGCGCGAGCTCGCCCGCGCCCGCGCGACGCTCTTGCTCGAGGAGCAGAAGAACCGCGGGCTGCCGGAGGAGATGCCGGTGGCCAGCGCCGAGGAGCACACGCGCCGCTTCGGCGCCGGCGTCAGCGAGTACATGGCCTTCCTCGCCAAGCACGACGTGCTCACCATCCGCAATGACATGGACCCGGCGCTGCGCGCGCACGTCGGGCAGTACTCGCCGAAGCGCCCGCTCGAGTTCTTCAACGAGGTGGACTACCGAGATCCTGAGGTGCTGCGCACACACAGCTACCATTGGTTCGACCTGGCGCGCATGGAGCACGACCCGCACCCCGACCCCATCCGCCGCGGCGCCCTGCTCTACAACATCTTCAACACGCGCACCGAGGGCTTCGCCACCGCGATGGAGGAGCTGATGATGCACATGGGCCTCTGCGATTCACGCCCGCGCTCCCGCGAGCTGATCTGGATCCTCCTCGCCCAACGCGCCGCCCGCGCCCTGGGCGATTTGCGCATGCACGCGAATCAGATGTCGCTGGAGCAGGCCGCGAAGTTCGCCTCCGCGAACACTCCACGCGGCTGGCTCCGCCTCTCCGGCGAAACCGTCTGGTTCGAGCAGCACCTCTACCTGGAGCAACCGGGTTACGGCACCAGCTACGTCATCGGCAAGCTCGAGTTCGATCAGATCCTCTCTCGCAAGCTCTCCTCCGGCGCCACCGTGCGCCAATTCATGGACGAGAAAGACGCCGCCGGGCTCATCCCCGTCGCACTCGTTCGCTGGGAATTGACCGGCGACCGCAGCGGCGTGCCGGACCCACGGTAATCGCGGGCTTGTGTTTTTGCGGCGATTGTGATGTGCTTTCCATGCGGCTCGCGCCTGGGGGGCAACCGAGCATGCGCACTCTCCATCCTTGTGCCGCCAATGAATGGCATTCGCCGTCATTGCCGCAGTCGTTGAAACCATGGGGGGATTCCATGCACGACCACAGCTGCTACATCCTGCCGCCTCACATCCTCGACAAGATGTCGAGGGACCCGAAGTTGCGCGGCACCGCCATCTCCACGCAGTTCGGCACCCAGGCCTTGCGCGTCCAGCGCAGCATTCTGGGGGCGGCGGGGCCGACGGCGCTTCCGGCGGGAACGCTGCGCCGCACCGTCTACGACTGCCACCAGGGCCACAAGCTGCCCGGGAAGCTGGTCCTCGGCGAGGGCGGCGCCGTCCCCAACGATGCCGCGGTCAAGGAAGCCTACGAGAGCGCCGGCAGCACCTACTCGTTCTACCGGGAGATCATGCAGCGCAACTCGGTCGACGACCGGGGCATGCGGCTCGACTCCTCCGTCCACTACCGCGAAGACCCGCAGGAGCCGTTCGACAACGCCTTCTGGAACGGCGAGCAGATGGTGTATGGCGACGGCGACGGGATCGTCTTCACCCGCTTCACCAAGAGCCTGGACGTGATCGCCCACGAGCTGACGCACGGCGTGACCCAGTTCGAGGCGGCGCTCGACTACCACAACCAGCCCGGAGCACTGAACGAGTCGATGAGCGACGTCTTCGGCTCGATGGTGAAGCAGTGGGCCCGCGGCGAGAGCGTGGAGCAGGCGGACTGGCTGATCGGCAAGGAGCTGTTCCTGGGCAACGGAGCGCTGCGTTCGATGAAGGCCCCGGGCACGGCGTACGACGACCCGCGCATCGGCAAGGACCCGCAGCCCGACAAGATGAGCGCCTACGCCAACCTGCCGGACACGCGCAACGGCGACTGGGGCGGCGTGCACGTCAACTCCGGCATCCCCAACCGGGCGTTCTACCTGTCGTGCGTGAACCTGGGCGCCGCTCGATCCTGGGACAAGGGCGGCCGCATCTGGTACCGCGCCCTCACCAGCCGGCTGCGGCACGACTCGAACTTCGTCGACGCCGCGCACGCCACCATCTCCGCCGCCAGCGAGCTCTTCGGCGCAACGGAAGCCGACGCGGTCACCAAGGCCTGGCAGGAGGTCGAGGTCCTGCCCGTGCCGGTGGGCGTCAGCTAGGCCGGGATGCGGCTCGTCCTGTCGCGTGTGGGAGGATTGGCCGCGCTGCAAAGGCCGCCGCGTACGGTGGACACGGCGGCCTTGCCGGCAGACAAGGCGGCAGAGCTGCATGACCTGGTGCACCGAGCCGTTTTCTTCGATCTGCCTCCGGAGCTGGGCACCGCCACTCCCGATGCGACGGGCCACGTGCTGACGATTTCCGACGGCGATCGGGAACACACCGTCAGCTTCGACCACCCCTCCGCCCCTGCGCCTCTGCGCGAGTTGGTGTCCGCCTTGAACGCGCTGCCGCGCTGAGCGACCTACGGCCCCAAGCACGTGGCATCCGCCGGCCGCGCCGGGCTGAAATGGTGTGACGCGATCGGCCGGCAATTTTTCTCTCGACGGCGTATATGGGTCCCCAGTTCCGCGCAGGAGGGGCCTCATGAAGAGAGCGAGCCGCGTTTCCCTGATCGCGATCCTGTTAGGACTGTGTCCCGCCGCACCCGCGTCCGCGCAGCAGCGCCCGGCCATCGCCGACCAGATCGCCAAGACCTACGGCCTGGACTCGTTCGGTCAGATCGACGCGATCCGCTACACCTTCAACATCGACTTGACCGCGCTGAAGTTGAAGATCTCCCGCTCGTGGATCTGGGAGCCGAAGACGGGCCAGGTCTCGTTCGAGGGGAAGGACAAGACCGGCAAGCCCCTCAAGGTCACCTACACGCGCTCCCAGGTCGCGGGCCAGGACGCAGTCGTGAAGGACCAGGTCGATCCCGCTTTCATCAACGATCAGTACTGGCTCCTTTTCCCCTTCCACATGGTCTGGGACGGCAGCGGCGCCGCGGTGACGGACGAGGGCATGCAGAAGCTGCCCTTGGGAAAAGGCTCGGCCCGGAAGGTGGTGGTGAAGTATGCCGGCGGCGGCTATACGCCGGGGGACACCTGGACGCTCTTCGTCGGCAAGGACAACCGGGTGCAGGAGATGGACTTCCGTCACGGCGGAGCTGCGAAGCCGAGCCAGGTCCTCGCGACCTGGGCCGGCTACAAGAAGGCTGGCCCGCTGCTCGTCTCGACGGATCACCGCGGAAAGGCCGACGGCAAGGCCGTCCGCGTGTTCTTCTCCGGCGTGGCCGTCAAGCTTTCGGGGTCGAACGACTGGGTGGAAGCGAAGTAGGCTGCCAGCGATGGCCAGGACTGATGCACCCAGCGACGCCTCTGGGGCGCCGCGTTTCGCGCTCGGGCTCGGCCTGACCAACGAGTGCAACCTCTCCTGCTCGTTCTGCTATCGCGACCCCTCGCGCGTCGATCGGCTCGACCTCGAGCAGGTTCGCGCGGTGCTCGACGGGCTGCCGGTGCGGTCGGTCAATCTCGGCACGGGCGAGAACGGCATGCACCCGC
>DASRTX010000509.1:0-5239 GCA_035655715.1 Myxococcales bacterium
CGACGTCGGCGCGGTACTCGTCGCGCAGCTTCTTGACGAGCGCATCGCGCTCGGGCCCGGCCGGCACCGCTTGGATCTTGTTGAAGTAGACCGCGTTCACCGCCGCCTCCGGACCCATCACGGCGATCATCGCCTGCGGCAGGGCCAGTGTGGAGTCGGGCTCGAAGGCCGGACCGCCGAAGGCGTAGAGGCCCGCGCCGTACGCCTTGCGCACGATCACGCAGAGCTTGGGTACGGTGGCCTCGCTCACCGCCATGATCATCTTGGCGCCGTGGCGGATGATGCCCTCGCGCTCCACCTTGGTGCCGATCATGAAGCCGGGCACGTCGGGGAGATAGAGGATGGGAATGCCGAAGGCGTCGCAGAGCCAGATGAAGCGGGCCGCCTTGTCGGCGCTGTCGACGAAGAGCACCCCGCCCTTGTGCTTGGGCTGGCTCGCGACGATGCCGATGGGCCTGCCGTCGATGCGCGCGAAGGCGGTGATCACCTCCTGTGCGAAGAGCTTCTTCAGCTCGAAGAGGGAGCCTTCGTCGATCAGCTCGCGGATGAGCGCGAACATGTCGAAGAACTTGTTCTGGTCGGGCGGGATGATCTCCTCGAGGCGCTTGCCGCTCGCGGCCGGGGCCTTCGCCGGCTGGACCGGCAGCGGCGAGGCGAAGTTTTCCGGGAAGTAGGAGAGGTAGCGCTTCGCCGCCTCGATGGCCTCCTGCTCGGTCTTCACCAGCACGTCGCCGCAGCCGGAGACGGAGCAATGCATGCGCGCGCCGCCCAGCTCTTCCAGCGTGACCTTCTCGCCGATGACCATCTCGGCCATGCGCGGCGAGCCCAGGTACATGGAGGCGTTGCCGTCCACCATCACCACGATGTCGCAGAAGGCCGGGATGTACGCGCCGCCCGCCGCGCTCGGGCCGAAGAGCAGGCAGACTTGCGGGACGAGGCCGCTCATCTGGCACTGCAGATAGAAGATGCGGCCCGCGCCCCGGCGGCCGGGGAACATCTCGATCTGATCGGTGATGCGCGCCCCCGCCGAGTCCACCAGGTAGAGCATGGGGCAGCGCAGCTTGAGCGCCTGCTCCTGGATGCGGACGATCTTCTCCACCGTGCGGCGGCCCCAGGAGCCGGCCTTCACCGTGGAGTCGTTGGCCATGACGGCGACGACGCGCCCGCCCATCTTGCCCAGGCCAGTGATCACGCCGTCCGCGGGCAGGTCGACATCTTTCGCGTTGGCAAAGGCCCCGTCCTCGACGAAGCTGTCCGCGTCGAGCAGCATGCGGACCCGGTCGCGCGCGAACAGCTTTCCCGTCTCGGCGTTTTTCTGGTGGTACTTCGGCGCCCCGCCCTTTTCGATGCGCGCCTGCTCGGCCTTGGCCTTGTCGTCGAATCCCATCGCGGGCGCGCTTCTAGCGCATCCACCCGTCGGAGGCTACACTTGTCCTCATGCTCCGCCCTCCGGTCGCGGACATGACCTTCGAAGCACGCGCCGGCGTCTCATTTCGAGGCTCCCGTTTCCGGCCCGCCTGTCCACAACGCTCCGGCTGTGGAAAAAAAATAATTTTTTTTTCGCATCACCGGATCGGGGCTGTGTGGCGCGGGTGGTGAGCCCAGTCGGCGGCGGCCGACGCGGGCTGCTGCCCGTCTATTTGCCGAAACAAGGCGCCGGAACCGGGATCGCCTGGCCGTCGTGGCGTGGGTCGGAGGCGCCGAACTTCACCCCCGACTTGCGATCGTAAAGCACGGCCTGCCCGTATCCGAAGCCTGAGGTGCGCAGCGGGCGCACGTCGAGTTGGTGGCCCAGCGCGGTCAGCTCTTCCCGGGTCTTCTGAGGCACCGACGCTTCCACCGCGACGTCGCAGCCCTCGAAGTTGGGCTTGGTGAAGCGGCCCGCCTCCAGCGCCTGCTGGATGTTCATCCCGAAGTCGGCGATGTCCGCCACGAACTGCGCGTGCGCCTGCGCCTGGTTCCACCCGCCCATGATGCCGAAGCCGAGGCGCGCGTCGGCCTTCCTCAAGAAGGCGGGGATGATGGTGTGCAGCGGACGCTTGTGGCCGGCGATGGTGTTGGGCTGGCCGGGCTGCAGCGTGAAGAGCGCGCCGCGGTTCTGCAGCATGAAGCCGGCTCCCTTGGGTGTGAGCCCCGAACCGAAGCCCTCGTAGTTGCTCTGGATGAGCGAGACGATGTTCCCTTCGCCGTCGACCACCGTGAGGTAGATGGTGTCGCTTCCCCGCGAGGTGGTCACGCCGGGAAGCTGCGAAGGCTCTACCCTGTGCGCGGCCTTCTTCGGGTCGATCAGGCGGGCGCGCCGGGCGCCGTTCTCCTTCGAGAGCAGTTGCTGTACGGGGATGCGCGCGTGCTTCGGGTCGCCCACGTATTGCAGCAGGTCGGCGTAGGCGAGCTTCTTCGCCTCGATCATGACGTGCAGGGCGCGGGCGGAATGGAAGCCCCATTCGCCCAGCGGAAACTGTTCCATGATGTTGAGCATCTGCAGTGCCGCGATGCCCTGCCCGTTGGGAGGCAGCTCGCTTACCGTCCAGCCGCGGTAGGTGGTTTCCAGCGGCTCCACCCACTCCGCGCGGTACTGCGCGAGATCGTCGAGCGTCATCACGCCGCCGCGGGCGCGCATCACTTCGACGATGGCCTGCGCAGTGGCGCCCTTGTAGAAGCCGTCGCGCCCCTGCTCGGCGATGCGCTGCAAGGAGGCGGCCAGCGGCGGGTTCCGGAAGACGTCGCCCGCGTGGGGCGACCGGCCGTCAACCAGGAAGGTGGCCCGGGACTCCGGGTCTTCCGACAGCAGCTGCACCGAGGACGCCCAGAGGCCGGCCGTGACCTCCATCACCGGAAAGCCATGCTGCGCGTACCAGATGGCCGGCGCGAGGTCCGTGGCCAGCGGAAGCGTGGCGAAGCGCTCGTGGAGGGCCGCCCACCCAGCCACCGCGCCGGGCACCGTCACCGTGTAAACGCCGCGATGCGGCAGCTGGCCCTCCACGCCCTTGGATTTCAGGAAATCCAGCGACATGCCCGCGGGCGACCAGCCGCTCGCGTTGAGCCCGTACAGCTTGTCCTCCGCAGCCACGTAGACGAGCGCGAAGAGATCGCCCCCGATTCCGTTGGAAGTGGGCTCCAGCAGGCCCTGGGTGGAATTGGCGGCGATTGCCGCATCGACGGCGTTTCCGCCCCTCTCGAGGATCTGCACCGCCGCCTGTGCGGCGAGGGGCTGGCTGGACGCCGCGACGCCGTGTTGCGAGGCGGCGACGGAACGCCCGGGGACGGGCAAGGTGGCGACCACGGCGGCGGCGAGGCTCATCGTCGGGGTCTTCTACCACCCGGACCTGCGCTACTGTAGGGTCCGATGCCCAGGGGGAAGCCTCGCGAACAGGGTGACACGGCCGTCGTCACCGAGAAGAAGAGCAAGACCCAGAAGCCAAGGCTCTGGAAGGTCATCCTTCACAACGACGACTTCACCACCATGGAGTTCGTCATCCACGTGCTGGAGACCGTCTTCAACAAGGAGCCGGGGGAAGCCCACTCCCTGATGTTGCTGGTACATACGCGTGGCATGTGCGTCGCGGGCGTTTACACTTACGAGATCGCCGAGACCAAGGTGGCCACGGTGGAGCACATGGCGAGGGCGGCGGAGTTTCCTTTTCTCTGTACGATGGAACCGGAATGAGCTTGTCGATCACCAAGGAACTGGAGTCCTCGCTGCGGCTGGCGTTCGCGGAGGCGAAGGCACGGCGGCACGAGCACGTCACTCTGGAGCACCTCCTCTACGCGCTGCTGCGCGATCCCATCGCCACCCGCATCCTCCGCTCTTGCGGGGCGCGGTTGCCGGAGCTGAAGCGCGACCTGGAGCAGCACCTGCTCGAGTCCCAGCCCCAGCTCCCCGAAGGCAGCGAGCGCGATCCCGAGCAGACCCGCGCCTTCCAGCGCGTGCTGGAGCGGGCCGCGATGCAGGTGCAGTCCAGCGGCAAGGAGACCATCGACGCGGGGTCGGTGCTGGTGGCCCTCTTCCGCGAGCGCGACTCGCACGCCCTCTATCTGCTGGAGAAGCAGGGCGTCACGCGGCTGGACCTCTTGCGCTTCATCTCCCACGGCGCCCTCAAGGTGCGCGACGAGAGCGGGCTGCGGCCGCACACCGGGGACGACGAGTTGCACGCCGACCCGCAGGGGCCGGGTGCCGAGGAAGAGGACGGCGGGCTGGCGGACGATCCGCTCGCCGCCTACTGCGTGGACCTGATCGCGCGGGCCGCCGAAGGGCGCATCGACCCGCTGGTGGGACGCAAGGCGGAGCTGGAGCGCACCATCCAGGTGCTCTGCCGGCGCCGCAAGAACAACCCCATCTACGTGGGCGAGGCGGGCGTGGGCAAGACGGCGCTGGCCGAAGGGCTGGCGGTCGCCATCCAGGAAGGCAAGGTGCCCGACGTCCTCAAGGACGCCCCGCTCTACGCCCTGGACCTGGGCGCATTGCTCGCCGGAACCAAGTTCCGCGGCCAGTTCGAGGAGCGCCTCAAGGCGGTGGTGAAGTCGCTGGGCGAGAAGCCGGGGGCCATCCTCTTCATCGACGAGATCCACATGCTGGTGGGGGCGGGCGCGACCTCCGGTGGGTCGATGGACGCTTCCAACCTGCTCAAGCCCGCCTTGGCCAACGGCGAGCTGCGCTGCATCGGCAGCACCACCTTCAGCGACTTCAAGGCCAGCTTCGACCGCGACAAGGCGCTGGCGCGCCGCTTCCAGAAGATCGAGGTGCTGGAGCCCTCGCGCGACGAGGCGGTGGAGATCCTCAAAGGGCTGAAGACCCGATACGAGGAACACCACGGCGTGCAGTTCAGCGAGCCGGCGCTGGAGGCGGCAGTCGATCTCTCTGCCAAGCACCTGGTGGACCGTCACCTGCCCGACAAGGCCATCGACGTCATCGACGAGGCCGGCGCGCTGCAGCGCATGAAGCCGGCCAACGAGCGCGTGCCGGTGATCGGCGTTCCCGAGATCGAGCAGGTGGTGGCGAAGATCGCCCGCATCCCGCCGCGCAGTGTGTCCAGCGACGACAAGAGCGCGCTCAAGTCCCTCGCGCCCGAGCTGAAGAAGGTGGTCTACGGCCAGGACGCGGCCATCGAGGCGCTGGCCAGCGCCATCCTCCTCTCGCGCTCCGGCCTGGGCTCGCCCACCAAGCCCATCGGCAGCTTCCTCTTCTCGGGCCCGACGGGCGTCGGGAAGACGGAGCTTGCCAAGCAGCTCGCGCGAGTCA
>DASRTX010000510.1:0-3021 GCA_035655715.1 Myxococcales bacterium
GCCCGCTCCAACCACGGAGAGGCGGATGCGACGGTCGCCGCCATCGAATCCAAAGGAGGCAAGGCGCTGGCGATCCTGGCGGACGTCTCGGACGAGGCCGCCGTGCAGCGCATGACCGCCACCGCCGCCGAGCGACTCGGACGCATCGACATCCTGGTCAACAACGCTGCCATCCGGCCCGAGAAGGCCTTCGCGTCCTTGACGCTCGCCGACTGGCGCGCCGTGCATTCCGTGATCCTCGAGGGCGCCTTCCTGACGGTGAAGGCGGCGCTTCCGCACCTCCGGGAAAGCGGCGCCGGCGCCATCGTCAACATCGGCGGCATGAGCTCGTACGTCGGCGCTGCGATGCGGGCGCACGTGCTCGCCGCCAAGGCGGGCCTGGTCGGATTCACCAAGGCGCTGGCGCACGACCTGGCTGCGGCGGGGATCACCGCCAACTGCGTGGTGCCCGGGCTCATCGACACGGTCCGCGCTCCGGAAACGCAGGCCCCACAGCACCACAAGTCGAGCAAGACCCTGACCGGCCGGTTCGGCGCTCCAGAGGACATCGCCGCCGCGGTCCGCTTCCTCACCGGCCCGTCCGCGCGCTACATCACCGGCCAGGTCTTGCACGTGAACGGCGGCGCGTATCTCGGCTGACCCGCGCCGGAGGAGACCCGATGGCCGTGACGCTGAACGTGAACGGGCGGCGACACACGATCGCCGCAGCCCCGGAAACGCCCCTGCTCTACCTCCTCCGCAACGATCTGGATCTCAACGCCGCCAAGTTCGGCTGCGGGATGGCGCAGTGCGGGGCCTGCACCGTGCTGGTGGACGGCAAGGTGGTGCGCTCCTGCGTCACGCCCGCCCTGGCGGTGAAGGACGCCAAGGTCACCACGTTGGAGGGGCTGGGCTCTCTGGAGAATCCGCACCCGCTGCAGAAAGCCTTCATCGCCGAGCAGGCGGCGCAGTGCGGCTACTGCATCGCGGGGATGTTGATGGCGGCGAAGGCGCTGCTCGACGAGAATCCGCGCCCCTCCGAGCCCGAGATCCGCCAGGCGCTCGCGGGCAACCTCTGCCGCTGCGGCACGCACAACCGGATCGTCCGCGCCATCCAGCGCGCCGCCAAGGAGATGTCGCCATGAGCGCCGGGAAGATCACGCGGCGCGACCTTCTCGAGCGGGCCGCGGCACTGACGGTGGGCTTTTCCTTGCTGCCGCTCGCCCGCGGGCTGGCCCAGGCTCCCGCGACGCTGCCGGGCAGCCTGCAGAAGAACCGCAAGCTCGACGGGTGGCTGCGCATCAACGCCGACGGCACGGTGACGGCCTTCACCGGCAAGGTGGAGATCGGGCAGGGCATCGTGACCGCGCTCGCCCAGATCGTCAGCGACGAGCTGGACGTGGAGTACCGGCGCATCGAGATGGTCTCCGGCGACACCTCCCGCACGCCCGACGAGGGCGTCACCTCCGGCAGCCGCTCGATCGAGGAGTCCGGGACCGCGCTGCGCTTCGCCTGCGCCGAGGCGCGGGGCATCCTGCTCGACACTGCCGCCGCGAAGCTGGGCGTGGACGCCGCATCGCTGCGCGTGGAGGACGGCGTCGTCCTCGCCCCCAGCGGCGCGCGCGCCACCTACTGGGACCTCACCAGCCAGGCGATGCTCCAGCGCGAGGCCACCGCCAAGGCGAAGCCCAAGCCTGCCTCGGCACATCGCCTGATCGGCAAGAGCGTTCCGCGCCGCGACATCCCCGCGAAGGTGACGGGCGGCGTTGCCTACGTGCACGACATGCGCCTACCCGGAATGCTCTTCGGCCGCGTGGTCCGTCCGCCCTCGCCGCGGGCGCAGCTCGTCTCGCTGGACGAGCGGGCCGTGCGCGCCCTGCCCGGCGTGGCCGCCGTCGTCCGCGATGGCAGCTTCCTCGCCGTGGCTGCCGAGCGCGAGGAGCAGGCCATCGCGGCGATGAAGGCGCTGCGCAAGGGCGCGAAGTGGAAGCAGGCCGCCTCCCTGCCGCCCTCGGGCCGCAAGCTCTTCGATCACATGCGCAAGCAGCTGGCGCAGGATTCGGTCGTGAGCGACAAGAACGAGGCGGCGGCGCCGGCGGTCAAGACGCTGGAGGCCACGTTTACGCGCCCGTTCCAGGCGCACGCCGCCATCGGGCCCTCCTGCGCGGTGGCGCAGTGGCAGGACGGCAAGCTGCACGTCTGGAGCCACACCCAGGGCGTCTTCCCGCTGCGCGGCGAGCTGGCGAAGGCTCTCAAGATGCGGCCTGCCGACATCACCGTCACGCACCGCGAAGGCTCGGGCTGCTATGGGCACAACGGCGCCGACGACGTGGCGCTCGACGCGGCGCTCTGCGCGCGCGCGACGTCGGGGAAACCGGTCAAGCTGCAGTGGATGCGCGACGACGAGTTCCGCTGGGAGCCGTACGGGTCGGCGATGCTGATCGATCTGCGGGCCGCGCTCGACGCCAAGGGCAACGTGGTGGAGTTCCGCAACGAGCTCTGGAGCCACACGCACAGCACGCGGCCCGGCGAGTCGGACGGCACCAATCTGCTCTCCGCCTGGTACTTGAAGGACGCGCAGCGACCCGGATCGGCGCGCAACATTCCCCAGCCTGCGGGCGGAGGCGACCGCAACGCCATCCCGCTCTACGTCTTCCCGCGCCAGCGCGTGATCAACCACCTGCTGCCGGAGATGCCGGTGCGTGTCTCGGCGCTGCGCACGCTCGGGGGCTATGCCAACGTCTTCGCCATCGAGTCCTTCATGGACGAGCTCGCCGCCGCGGCCGGTCTCGACCCGGTGGAGTTCCGCCTCCGCCACCTCGCCGATCCCCGCGCCAAGGCGGTGATCGAGGCGGTGGCATCCAAGGCTGGCTGGCGGGCCGGGCAGCCCGGCGGTGGAGGGCGGGGCCGCGGGATCGGGTTCGCCAAGTACAAGAACCTCGCCGCCTACGTCGCGGTGGTGGCCGAGGTGGAGGTCGATCGCGCGACGGGCGCCATCAAGGTCCCGCGCGCCTGGGCGGCGGCCGACGCGGGTTTGATCGT
>DASRTX010000511.1:0-5260 GCA_035655715.1 Myxococcales bacterium
CCGCGGCTGCGCCGAATCCTGCTCACCAACATGGCGGCGCTCTTCCAGCGCGTGGGCCAGGAGGAGCAGGCGCTGCAGATCTACGCCGACCTGCGCAAGACCAACGAGTCCCTGGCACCCAACGAGCAGGCGCGCCTGCTCTCCAACCTGGGCGTCCTCTACCGCCGCCTCGACGATCCGCTCAAGGCGCTGGAGACGTACCGCGCGGCGCAGCGCCTGCTGGCGAGCGACGAGAACAAGGGCGCGCGCATCGGCGTGCTCAGCAACATTGGCATCGTCCTGGCGTTCGATCTCGGCGACCTGCCTGAGGCATTGAAGGCGTTCACCGCGGCGCTGGAGCTCTCGCTGCAGACCGGGAACCGGCGCGAGGCGATGCAGGCGCGCCTCTACCGCGGCGAGACGCTCTTCCGCCAGGGCAACGCTGCCGCTTCCGCGCGCGAATTCGAGACGGCGTTGGCGACCGCCCGGGAGCTCAACACCACGGAGGAGCAGTGGAAGGCGCTGTACGGGCTGGGCCGGTTGGCGCGCGCGGCGGGGCGCGACGACGAGGCGGTGGCCCGGTTCCAGGAAGCCATCGCCGCGGTGGAGTCGGTGCGGGTGCGGCTGCAGCTC
The DNA here is from genome assembly GCA_035655715.1 of Myxococcales bacterium. GTDB lineage: Bacteria > Myxococcota > Myxococcia > Myxococcales > 40CM-4-68-19 > 40CM-4-68-19. The sequence continues at coordinate 613 of DASRTX010000511.1, forward strand.
ACTTCCCTGAAGACAGACTTCCTGGCCGACAAGCGCGACGTCTACGACGCGCTGCTGGAGATCCTCTTGCAGAAGGGCGACGGCGTGGCGGTCTTCGACCTGCTGGAGCGGGCGCGCGCGCGGACCTTCCAGGATCGCCTGGCGATGGCGCCTCCCTCGCTGCCCGCGATCCAGGCGCGGCTGGACGAGACGTCGTTGCTGCTGGAGTACTGGGTGGGCCCCCACGGCGGCGCGGTGGTCTGGGTGACGCGGACCGGTTCGGGGCTTGCGCCGCTTCCCGCCATGGCCGGCGCGCCGCAGCGGCTCGCGGCGCTGCTCGACGGCATCTCCGCCGGCAGGCCGGATGCCTGGAGGCCGTTGGCCGATGCGCTGGGGCAGGAGCTGCTGGCGCCGGCGCTGAAGGCCATTCCTCCCGGAACGCGGCACGTCCTGGTGGTGCCCGACGGTCCTCTCGCGCAGCTCCCCTTCGAGGTGCTGGACGCGGGCGGCTCGCTGCTGGTGGAGAGGTTCGACGTCTCGTACCTGCCCAGCGCCGCCCTGCTGCTGCGCGAGCCTCCTCCCAGACCGATGCTGCGGCCGCCGCCCTGGAGCCCGCAGCTGGTGGCCTTCGCCGATCCGCGCGTGCACGTCGCCACCCGCGGCGCTGCCCGCGAGTTGGGCGGGCCGGAGCTGGAGAGCCCCTTGCCCGCTTCCGCGGAAGAGGCGCGCGCCATCGCCGCGGAGTGCGAGGGCCGCTCGCGGCTGCACCTCGGGGACGACGATCTGAAGAAGTGGCTGCTGGAGTCTTCGCGCCTGCCGCTCTTGCACCTGGCGACGCACGCGGTGGCCGACACGAACAACCCGGAGCGCTCCCGCATCCTCTTCTCGCCGCTGCGGCCCGAGGAGACCGCCGACTACCTGTTCCTCAAGGAGGTCTACGACCTCGATCTGCGCGGCGTGGACCTGACCACGCTCTCCGCCTGCGACACCGAGCGCGGCAAGCTGATCCGCGGGGAGGGAGCGCAAGGCTTCGGCCGCGCCCTGCTCTCCGCGGGTTCGCGCGCCGCCGTCACCGCCCTGTGGCGGGTGGCCGACGCGCCTGCGCGCGACTTCATGAGGCAGTTCTACTTCGAGCTGCGGCGCGGCAAGACCAAGGCCGAAGCGCTGCGCATGGCCAAGCTGCGCTTCCTGCGCTCCGGCACCGAGCTTTCGCAGCCGCGCTTCTGGGCGGCATTCGTGCTCGCGGGCGAAGGCCTGACGCCCATTCCCCGCGTGGTGCCCTGGAGCACGCTGCTGGGCGCCGCCGGCGTGCTGCTGCTGCTGGCGACGGCGGCGTCGTTGTGGCGGCATTCGCGCCGTTGAGCTGTCTACAATTTATTTTTGCACTGCTTTCAATCGTCAGGACGTTCGTCTGACCTTCCGCGCGCGCGGCCATCCCGGCCGCGCTTCCGCTGGAGGGGTTCATGGCGATTCTACGTCGGGGGATGCTTCTTCTCGCTGTAGCGTTGACGGCCTGCGGTCCGACCGGATCGGGACCGTCGGACGAATCGAAACTGGCAGCGCAGGAAGCGCCGCTGCGGCCCGCCATCGGGCCGGCGGTGCAGGACTCGTACATCGTGCGGCTGGCGGCCGGGCACGATCCGCACGGCGTTGCTTCCACCGCCGGCGCCACGCCGCGGCACGTCTACTCGGTGATCAACGGATTCGCGGCCACCTTGAACGCGCAGCAGTTGGCCGCGCTCCGCAGGCACCCGGGCGTGGTGGAGATCGAGCAGGACCAGGTCTACACGGCCGACACCACCCAGACCGGCGCCACCTGGGGCATCGACCGCATCGACCAGCGCAACCTGCCCCTGAACGGAACCTATACGTACAACGCCAACGGCACCGGCGTGCGCGCGTACATCATCGACACCGGCATCCAGACCAGCCATCCCGACTTCGGCGGCCGCGCCTCGGCGGTCTATGACGCCTTTGGCGGCAATGGACAGGATTGCAACGGACACGGCACGCACGTCTCCGGCACGGTGGCCGGCGCCCGCTTCGGCGTGGCCAAGGGGGCGATGCTCCGAGCCGTCCGCGTCCTCGACTGCAACGGCTCCGGCTCCACCTCGGGCATCATCGCCGGCCTCAACTGGCTGGCCACCAATGCAATCCACCCCGCCGTGGCCAACATGAGCCTGGGCGGCGGCTTCTCCAGCTCGCTCAACACCGCGGTCAACAACCTGGCCAGCTCGGGCGTATTCGTCGCGGTGGCGGCGGGCAACAGCAACGCCGACGCGTGCAGCTTCTCGCCCTCCAGCGCGGCCAACGTCACCACGGTGGCCTCGTCGACCCAGACCGACGCCAAGTCCTCGTTCTCCAACTTCGGCGGCTGCGTCGATCTCTATGCGCCGGGCAGCAGCATCACCTCCGACTGGCTCAACGGCGGCACCAACACCATCAGCGGCACCTCGATGGCGACGCCGCACGTGGTCGGGGTGGCGGCGCTCTACAAGTCGGCGAACGGCGACGCCAGCTTCAGCACCATCCGCACCTTCCTGGTGAACAACGCGACGGCGAACGTGATCAGCGGCAACCCGGCCGGGACGCCGAACCGGCTCCTCTTCAAGTCGACGCTGTAGCTCGATGTCCGAGGGACCGCGAGCTCGGGGCGCGGTCCCTTGGAGACGGTATGCTGCTTGCAGTGTGGCTGTATCGTTGCCACGCTAACAGCACCGGCGAGGGTCCCTCCCGCGCAGGGCGGGCCACCGCATATCGTTTTCGCCCATGGCATATGAGGTCAGCTTCGAGGCCGGTCTCGCAAGGGTCCCGGCACGCATCCGAGGGCGTCTCAACGACAGTCTCGAGGAGGTGGGCGACGCCATCTCCAACATTCCTCCCGACAGCGTCATCTTGCAGTCGATGATGGAGAGCGCCCTGGCCATCCATGTCGCGCGCTGGCGTTTCGAATATCGCGTGGAGCCCAAGCAGTCGCGGATCGTGGTGACGGACGCGGTGGAGCTGTCGGCCGAGAGCTGATTCGGTTCAGCGTTAGCGGACGACGTCCATCTGGATGAATTGCCCGTCGTAAGCAGCGGGCGCCGGAGCGATGCCCGGGATGACCATGCAGCGGACAATCTGCGCCGCCTCCTGCCTGCGCGCAGCGCGCTACTGCCGCTCCACCGCCTGGAGGATCTCCCCCAGGTCCACCGGCTTCACCAGGTGCTGCTCGAACCCCGCCTCGCGCGTCCGCGCGCGGTCGTCGTCCTGTCCGTAGCCGGTCACGGCGATCAGCCGCAGGCTGGCGCAACCCGGCAGCGCCTTGATCCGCCGCGCCAGCTCGAACCCGTCCATCACCGGCAGCCCGATGTCGAGGATTCCCACTTCGGCGGCGAAGTCGCGCAACACATGCAATGCCTGCGCGCCGTCGTGTGCGATGACCACGCGATGGCCCATCGCCTGCAGTGCGTCGGCCAGCATCGCGGCCGCGTCCTCGTTGTCGTCCACCAACAGCACTCGCCGCCCTTCCCGGCGCGGAACGACATCAGAGGGCCGCGGGGCTCCATCCCCAGACACCGCCGCCTCCTGGCGCAGCGCCGGCAGCCGCACGACGAACTCGCTCCCCTTGTCGGGTCCGTCGCTGCTCGCGGTCACCGATCCGGAATGCAGCGCGACCAGGTTCTTCACCAGCGAAAGGCCCAGCCCGAGGCCGCCCTGCGCCCGGTCCACCACCCTGCGCCCCTGCACGAAAGGCTCGAAGATGGTGGCCAGCATGTCGGAGGCGATGCCCACCCCGTTGTCGCGGACGCGGATCACCACCTCCTCGCCCTCGGCCGCCGCGCTGACGGCGATGCGCCCGCGCGGAGGCGTGTAGCGCGCGGCGTTGGTCAAGAGGTTCGCCACCACCTGCGCCAGGCGCGTGGGATCGCCGTCCACCATGAGGTGTCCGCGCGGCGCTTCCACGATCAGGTAGTGGTTTCTCTCCTCCAGCAGCGGGCTGGCGATCTCGATTCCCTGCGAGATGACCTCGCCCACGTCGGTGGGTCGCCGCTGCATGCGGACCTTGCCGCGCGCGACGCGCGAGACGTCCAGCAGATCGTCCACCAGCCGGGAAAGGTGCGCCACCTGCCGCTCGATCACCAGGCGCTCGCGCTCGTGCGCGTCGCCGCGCAACTTCATCAGGCGCACCGCGGTCTGGATGGGCGCCAGCGGGTTGCGCAGCTCGTGTCCCAACATGGCCAGGAACTCGTCCTTGCGCTGGTCGGCCTCGCGCAACTGGCGCGCCAGCTTCTCGATGTCCATGCGCGCCTGCACCGCCTCGGTCACGTCGATTCCCACCACCGCGATGCCTGCGATGTCCCCCTCGTTGTCGCGGAAGGGCTGGTAGCTGAAGGTGAAGTACGTCTGCCGGATCTCGCCCGCGCGCTCCAAATGAACCGGCATCTCGCGGCCCACGTAGGACTCGCCCGTGCGGTAGGCGTGGTCGAGCCGCTCGAAGATGCCCTGCCCCGACAGCTCGGGCAGCGCCTGGGCGATGGGCTTCCCCACCAGATCGCGGTCCCCCACCACGGCGCGATAGGCGTCGTTGGCCAGCTCGAAGACGTGGTCGGGTCCGCGCAAGAGCGCCATCACCATCGGCGCGCCCATGAAGATTCGCCGCAGGTCGTCGCGATGGATCTGCTCGGTG
>DASRTX010000512.1:0-5270 GCA_035655715.1 Myxococcales bacterium
GGGTGGTGTAGGCGCGCTCCTCGAAGAAGACGTCGATCAGGCCGACCGGCCGCTTCTGCCGCAGCAGCACCGCCACCCGCACTGGACCCTCGTCGCGCAGCGCCCGCCGGCGTGCTTCCGGCACGAGGCCCAGCTCGCGCAGCGCGGCCTCGCCCTCCCGCTCGCGGTCGGCCTGCTCCCACTCCGCGGCGAGGACGACGTGCAGCCGCCCGGCGAAGCGCTCCGCCAGCGGCGCGAAGGGCCGCAGCCGGTCCTCGTTGGTGTACTTGTCGGCCACGATGGCGAGCAGCGTGGGCTTGTCGGTGAGCGCCGGCTGCAGCAGTTGCCAGAGGGTCTTGCGCGCCCGCCGCGCGGCGAACCAGGGGATCACCGTGTACACTCTGACGAAGATATCCTGCCGCTTCGCCTGCGGCCACAGGCCTTGCCTTGCACCTGACCATCCTCTCCCGCAAGGCGGCCATCTACACGACCCGCCGCCTGCTGATGGCGGGCCGCGCCCGGGGAGCGCGGGTGCGCGTCCTCGATCCCTTGCGCGTCGAGATGCACCTGGACGAAACACCTGCCGCCTTCTACGCGCGCAAGCGCCTGCCCCGGACCGACGTGGTCATCCCCCGCATCGCGCCCTCGGTGCAGGCGTACGGGCTCGCGGTGGTGAACCACTTCGCCATGATGGGGGTCCCCGCGCTCAACGACGCGGCCGCCATCGCCTCCAGCCGCAACAAGATGCGCGCGCTCCAGCTCCTCCTGGCCAACGGGGTGCCGGTGCCGCCCACCGTGATGGCCGCCAACGCCAGCGAGCTGAAGGCGCTGGTGGAGCTGGTGGGTGGGCTCCCCGTGCTGATCAAGCTGCTCACCCCAAGCGAGCGCCCGCTGGTGATGGTCTGCGAGTCGCTGCAGTCGATGGAGGCCGCGCTGGAGACGGTGCTGGCGATGGGCCAGAATCTGGTCGTGCAGCGGTACGTGCGCCGCAAGCGCGAGCGCGACCTGCGGGCGTTGGTGGTGGGGGAGGAGGTTGTGGCCTGGGTGGAGCGCCGGGCGCGCCCGGGGCGCCTGGTCAATACGCTCGCCCGCGGCGCCAAGCTGAAGGCGGTGCGGGTGCCCGCCGCCCTGGACGCGCTGGCGGTGAAGGCGGCCCGGGTGGTGGGCCTGGAGGTGGCCGCCGTGGACCTTCTCGAGGCCCGGACCGGCCCCATGGTCTTCGACGTCAACTCCAGCCCGGGCCTCAAAGGGCTGGAGCGGGCCACCGGCAAGGACCTGGCGGCCCCCATCATTGCCCGCGCGGAAGTCCTGGCGGGCGGTTAGAATGCGACCATGGTCCTCCTCGCCGCCCTTGGCCTCCTGTTCGCCGCTCCGGACGTCTCCGGCACCTACCGCATCGAGACCACCAAGGTGGTCAAGGTGAAGAAGGGGGAGACCGGTCACGCCAGGGTGGAGGTAGTGCCTCGCTCCGACGCGCACGTCTCGCCCGACGCGCCCATCTCGCTGGCGGTCACCTCCGGGCCCGCCTTGACGCTCGCCAAGCAGAAGCTCGGCCGTCCCGACGCGAAGTCCACCCAGGCCAAGGGGGTCGAGTTCGACATCCCCTTCACCGCGGCGGCTGCAGGCACCGACGAGGTGAAGGGCACGCTGAGCTTCTTCATCTGCACCGACAAGCTGTGCGAGCGGCAGACCCAGCAGATCGCCACCGCGGTCGAGGTGCGGTGAGCCGGTTCGTCTACGGCGTCAACCCGGTCCTCGAGGCCCTCAGGGCGCACCCAGACGACGTCGTGCGCGTATTGCTGGAGCGCAGCAGGGAAGGGCGGCGATCGCACGGCGCCGAGCGGGTGGCGCAGAGCGCGGCGGAGGCCGGCGTGCGGGTGGACGACGTGCCCCACGGCGATCTCGCCCATCGATCGCGCGGCGGGGTGCACCAGGGCGTCGGGGCCGAGCTGGCAGAGTTCCGCTATGGCGAGCTGGAGGATGTGCTCGACCGCGCCGCCGGCCCGCCGTTCCTGCTCCTCCTCGACGGTGTCACCGATCCCCAGAACCTCGGTGCACTGGTGCGCAGCGCGCACGCGTTGGGGGCCGACGGCGTGATCATCCCCAGGGATCGCGCCGCGGGAGTCACTCCGGCCGCGTTCAAGGCCGCCGCAGGCGCGCTGGAGCACTGCCCTGTCGCGAGGGTGACGAACCTCTCCCGCGCGCTGGAGGAGTTGAAAGAGCGCGGCATCTGGACCGTGGCGCTCGCCGCCGAGGGAGAGAAGGACCTGGGCGAAATCGATCTCCGCCTTCCCACCGCCCTGGTCCTGGGCAGCGAGGGAGGCGGGGTCCGGCCGCTGGTCCGCAAGACCTGCGACCACGTGGCGCGGATCGCGATGGCCGGCAAGATCGGCTCGCTGAACGTCTCTGCCGCCGGCGCGATCGCCCTCTACGAAGTCGCGCGCCAGCGTGCGCGCCGGTAGCCCCCGGTCCCTTGCCTGCGCACCTCAGCGGCCGAGCGGAGCCGCTGACTTGACAAGCCACACCGGATCCCCTAGAAGCCTCTCCCCTGCGACGGACAGGATTTGTCTCTGAACATCGCCGAAATATCGAGGGGTTAGCTGGCGTAGCTCAGCCGGCAGAGCATCCGCCTTGTAAGCGGAAGGTCGTGGGTTCGATTCCCGCCGCCAGCTCCAGCCGGCCCGGAAGGGATTGGGAAGGCAAGGTCGCGTGGGGTTCCAAGGGGAGTCGCGAGACGCCCCTTGGTGTGATCGAAGAGCTACACACGGAAGCTGAGCGGTGAGCGGTTTGAACTCAGCAGTCGTCACCCGGAGGGATGCCCGAGCGGCCAAAGGGAGCAGACTGTAAATCTGCCGGCTCACGCCTTCGAAGGTTCGAATCCTTCTCCCTCCACCAATCTCCGGCCCGGCGAGGGCCGGTGAACCAGCGCGGGAATAGCTCAGCTGGTAGAGCGTCAGCCTTCCAAGCTGAATGTCACGGGTTCGAATCCCGTTTCCCGCTCCAACGAATACGAATGCGCCAAAGCGAAGAGGCCGGCCCGACTTGCGGACCGGCCTCCTCTGCTTCGAGCTGCAGCGAGGTTGCTACTCCTCGCAGGACTCGCCGACCGCCTGGTGGTACCAGTGCATGTCGAAGAGCTTGCCGGCGGGCTTCGACAGCTTCTTCAGATCCTGCGGGATCTCGAAACCGTCGTACTTCTGGCGCAGGAAGAGCACGTTCGCCAGGCCGTCACGCTCGAACTGGCCGATGTACGCGTCGTCGACCATGCCCTTGCCGGGCGTGATCGAGGCGTCGAAGATCTGCTCGGCCACCGGCAGGGTGATGCCGGGCGCAACCAGCGAGGCTACCGCCGCGGTGCGGTTGGCGGGGTCGAAGGCCCAGGCCGAGGCGGCCACGTAGGCGCGGATGAAGCGAATCAGCTCGGCGGGGTGCGCCTGCATCCAGGGCTCCATCGCGTCGCCGGTGGTGCCCAGGTACGGGTTGGCCACGTCGTAGACGTTCTCGAACAGCGGACGGCCCTGGGCCGCCGCGCGGATCTCGAAGCCGGCGTTGAGCAGCGTGCCGTCCACCGTGCCGGCCAGCAGCGCGTTGAAGCGCCCCAGGCCGCCGCCGATGGAGACGGTGGTGTAGTCCACGTCCTTCTGCAGGCCATGGTTGGCGAGGATGTCGTAAGCCACGTAAGCGAACCCGGAGGCGGGCGCATCGACCGCCACCTTCTTGCCGCGCAGGTCCTCCACGGCGGTGATGCCCGACCGGCCGGCGAGGGTCAGGTTGCTGGCGTAGTCCACGCTCATGAACGCCTGCACCGGCTGGACGGCGCCCAGCGCGTTGCTCGGGTTGAGCCGGAAGTTCACCACGTTGTCGATCGAGGCCAGGGCGATGTCGTACCTGCCGTCGCGCAGATCGGTGAAGGCCTGCTCCGAGCTCTGGATCTGTAGATAATTCACGGTCAGGTTCTGGGCAGCGAAGAAGCCCTGGTTCTGCGCCGCCAGCATGGCGGCGTTCTTGCCGAAGAAGCCCACGTTCAGCGTGGCCGGATCCATCGCCACCGGCTTGAGGTCCTCGGGGTGTCCGCACTCCCCGGCATACGCATTCGCGCCCATCAGCACCGTCAGCGCCGCGGCCAGGAGCCGCGGCAGAAACATCGTCCTCGTCATATTTGGTGACTCTCCACGTCCGGGAGCACTCGCGCCCATGTCTATGCCGGAGGTCGCGCCCTTGCGGGTGGCGCCCAGGCTGTTGTGGACGAAACGTTTCGCTCGATCGCCGGGCAAGCGTCAAGCGATTGCGAAACATTTACGTAATAGATGTGAAATTTTTCTTTGGCATTGAAGACCCACATGGTGGGCTGCCTCCGCCCGCGGCACACCTGGCCGGCCTGGCGCACCGACCATCGCGGATGGCAGGGGCTCGGCTGGCTGCCTGGCTGAAGGTTGGATCGCCTTCAGGGTTGGGGACTTGACAGGCCGCGTCGGGGTCTGTAAGAAGCGCCTCCCCCACGCACCCGGAGGGTCGGTTTTGGCTTGTCCTTTGAGCGCCATCAGCGAGCCGCGTCAGGTCGCGGGCATGACTTCACCAGCCTCGTCGGTTGTGCGGGGAGGATGCAGGGAGCGCGCTGCAGATCGGTGCAGGCGAGCGAGGGCGAGGCCAGAGGGAAAACCGACGAATTCTTGCACGTTTGACTGATTTGCCCACATAGCTCAGTCGGCAGAGCACTTCCTTGGTAAGGAAGAGGTCACCAGTTCGATTCTGGTTGTGGGCTCCAACATCCGTAGACGGCAGCGAAGGAGCCGAAGCACATGAACCGCACCATCATCACGCTCGAGTGCCCGGTGTGCCGCGAGCGGAACTACACCACCACCAAGAACAAGCGGACCATGACCGACAAGCTGGTCCTGCCGAAGTTCTGCCCGCGCTGCCGCAAGCACACCGATCACAAGGAGACGAAGTAGGCGGACGGCCCTAGGCCAGTAGCTCCAATGGTAGAGCGGCGGTCTCCAAAACCGCATGTTCCAGGTTCGAGTCCTGGCTGGCCTGCCACTCGCTTCGGATCGCAACCATGACCAACAACCGCCTCATCGCCATCGGGTACGTGGTCCTCGCGCTCGCGGCCGGCCTGTTCCTCGAGCACGTGCTGCTGATCGGCTTCGGGGCGTTCGGCCCGACCCAGCCGCTGACGCGTCCCTTGGCGGGCGAGTGGACCTGGAGCACCGTCATCGGGCTCGCCATCACGGCGGGCGCAGCGATCTGGCTGTGGACGAACCGCAAGACGCACGACGTCTCGCTGGAGA
>DASRTX010000513.1:0-2516 GCA_035655715.1 Myxococcales bacterium
ACCGGATCGAAGTGCTCGGGAGCCACTTCGCACAGCTGGTGGCGCCGATCCTGCTTTTCCTTCCCCAACCCGTCGCGACCGTCGCGGGGCTGGTGATGGCGGTGACGCAGTCCTGGCTGGTGCTGAGCGGCAACTTCGCCTGGCTCAACCTCACCACCATCGTGCTCGCCGCCTCCGCGCTCGGAGGGGCGCGGTTCTCGCATCCCGGTGGAGCGATCGTCGGGTGGCACGACGCGCTGGTCCTCGCGGTCACGGCGCTGGTGGTCGCCTTGTCGTGGCGGCCGGCGCGCAACCTCTTCTCGCGCAACCAGATGATGAACGCGAGCTTCGATCCGCTGCGGCTGGTGAACACCTATGGAGCCTTCGGGAGCATCGGACGCGAGCGGGCGGAGGTGGTGGTGGAAGGCACCAGCGACGAGCTGATCACGCAGGACACGATCTGGCGCGAGTACGAGTTCCGCGGCAAGCCCACCGACCCTCTGCGTCGGCCGCCGCAGTGGGCGCCGTACCACCTGCGCCTCGACTGGCTGATGTGGTTCGCCGCCATTTCGCCCTCGTACGCGTATCCCTGGTTCGTGCCGCTGCTGCGCAAGCTGCTGCGGAACGATCGCGCCATCCTGCGCCTCTTGCGGCGCAACCCCTTCCCCGACGAGCCGCCGCGGGCGGTGCGGGCCACGCTCTACCGCTACCGCTTCACCACCTGGCGGGAGCGACGCGAGACCGGCGCCTTCTGGGCGCGAACCCGGCTCGGCGAGTACATGGAGCCGTTGATCACGCCGCGCCGCGAGCCGGCGATGGCGTGATGCCGAAGCTGCGGCGCAGAGCGCTGCGCGCCGCGTGGAAGCCGCACATGCCGTGCACGCCGCCTCCGGGCGGCGTGGAGGACGAGCAGAGATAGATCTCCTTCGCGGGCGTCGCGTAGGGGTCCAGCGCCAGCACCGGCCGCAAGAGGAACTGCAGCCCGTCGTGCGCGCCTCCCGAGATGTCGCCGCCGACGCAGTTCTCGTTGTGGGCCTCCACGTCGCGGGGCGTGGCGACGGCACGCGCGAGGATCAGATCGCGGAACCCCGGCGCGAACCGTTCGATCTGGGCCTCGATGCGCGCGGTCATGTCCAGCGTCGACCCGTTGGGGACGTGGCAGTACGCCCAGAGCGTGTGCTTGCCGGGAGGGGCGCGGCCCGGATCGAACAGGCTTTGCTGCGCGACCAGCACGAACGGGCGTTCCGGATGGCCGCCGCGCGCCACCTCGGCCTCGCTGGCGGCGATCTCCTCGAACGTGCCGCCGAGGTGCACCGTGCCTGCGCGCCGGCACTCCGCGGCTCGCCAGGGGATGGGTCCCGAAAGCGCGTAGTCCAACTTGAACACCCCCGGGCCCTGGCGGTAACGGCGCAGCGCGCGGCGATACCGCGGCGGCAGGCGTTCGCCGGCGATGCGGTCCAGCGCCGCCGGGGAGGTGTCGAAGAGCATGGCGCGCGCAGGGCGGAGCTGATCGAGCGACGTGACGCGATCACCGGCCACGATCTCGCCGCCCAGCGCGCGGAGCGATGCTGCCAGCGCGTCGGCGATCCGTTGCGACCCGCCGCGCGGGAGCGGCCAGCCCGAGGCGTGCGCGGTGATGGCGAAGATCAGCGCGAACGAGGAGGTGAGCGGCGCGGTCAGCGGCAGGAAGGAGTGCGCCGCGAGCCCTGCCATGAGCGCGCGCGAGCGCACGCCGCGGAACGGCAGCCGCGCCGCTGGGAGCGCCGCGCAGGCCCCGAAGCGTGCGAGCAGGAACGGATGCCGCGGAACGCGCGTGATGGGCCCCAGCACGCCGGCCAGCAACTCGGGAAAGCGGGCCTGCAGCGGCGCCACCAGACGGCGGTACGCCTGCGCATCGCCGCCGAGACCCGCCGCCGTATCGTCGAGCGAGCGCACCAGCGCGACCGCGGTGCCGTCGTCGAGCGGATGCGCAACCGCCACCTCGGGATGGATCCACTCCACGCCGTGCCGGGCGAGCTCGAGCATCTTGAAGAAGGGAGAGGCCGCACCCATCGGATGGATGGCCGAGCAGACGTCGTGGAGAAAGCCGGGCAGCGTGAGCGCCGCGCTGCGCGTCCCGCCGCCGATGGTGGGCTGGGCCTCGTGGACGCGGACGCGCAGGCCCGCGCGCGCGAGGACGATGGCGGCGGAGAGGCCATTGGGACCGCTGCCCACGATCGCGGCGTCGACCATCTCCGCAAAGTATCCCGCCCGGCCTCGACGCGAAACGGCATCGCGCTGCGTTCGATAGAATCCGACCGCGCCGTTGCGGGCCGCTTCGAGACGAGCCCTCGCGACGGCCCGTCGCGTGGTTGCCAACGTGGATTGGTACGCGCTGGGCCAGCCCGATCCGCGTTAAGCTGTCGCCGATGACCGTTCGGACCTTGCTGAAGACCGCGGCGCTCTCGGTGGTGGACTACCGCTGCGCCGCGGGTCCGGGCGACGTGCCCTTCACCGAGCAGCACTCGAGCTTTTCGGTCGCCTACGTGCGGCGGGGC
>DASRTX010000514.1:0-4187 GCA_035655715.1 Myxococcales bacterium
CCATCCCGGAGAACCGGAGCCCGTTCGGGCTCTACGACTGCGCCGGCAACGTCTGGGAGTGGTGCGCCGACATCTACGCGCCCGGCCTGCGCAGCGCGCGCGGCGGATCGTGGAACGCGCACCCGCCCCAGCTTCGCTGCGCCTCGCGGAACGCCTGGCCCCCGGACGCCCGCTTCTCCAACCTGGGATTCCGCCTCGCCCGTTGAAGATCCCGGCGCGATGGGGCAGCGTAGGCGCATGGCCTTCAGCACCTCGGAACGGTTCGCGGCGCTCGACGCGAAGGATCGCGACCGGCTGGAGGCGCTCTCCAAGCTGGACGAGTTCGAGCCCGGCGAGGAGATCCTGGTCAGCGGCCACGCGGGCGACTGGGTGTACCTGATCGCCTCGGGCGGCGTGGACGTGCGCGCACGGGGGCCGTCGGGCGAGGTGACCCTGGCGCGGCTGGGGCCCGGCGATGTCTTCGGCGAGCTGGAAGCCTTCGCCCACCCGCGCGCGGAGATCCTCCGCCACGTCGCGCGACAGGACACCATCGTCCGCGCCATCAACAAGCATCCGTTGGTACAAGAAATGAAGCTGCACCGATCGCTGGCCACCGGCCTCCTCTACGTCTACTGCCGCTCCCTCAGCGAGAAGCTGCGCTCCGCGACCGAGCTGGCGATGAAGCTTGCGCCGCCGCCGGCGGGCTTCTCGCGGCCGCCTCCGCCGGGAGGGACCGAGCGGGCTCCGCACCTGAGCGCGGACGAGGCGGCCTGGCTCGAGCTGCTGGGCCAGCGGCTCTCCGCCGAGGAGGGCGAGACGGTGGTGGTGGAAGGCGACACCGCCAGGTCCTTCTACGTGATCGACAGCGGCGAGGTGGAGGTGCGCAAGCGCATCGCCGGCGGTGCGGATCGGGCGCTGCAGCACCTGGGACCGCGCGACATGTTCGGCTTCATGTCCTTCGTGGACGGCAGGCCGCGGTCGGCATCGGTGGTGACGCTCGCGCCGTCGCGGCTGGTCCGGGTGGATCCGGACGCCCTGGAGAAGGCGATCCACCTGAACTTCACGGTGGGCTTCAAGTTCCTCGGCACGCTCTGCGGCGTCCTTGGCCGGACCTTCCGCGAGATGGCCGACGCCATCCTGGCGCACTAACGGGCTTCGATCTCGATCTCCTGCGTGGCGTTCATGCCGTAGCCGAGCTCGTTCCAGATAGGCTCGTCGGGCTGCGTCTCTCCGGCGCTGTCGGTCGCGCGGCAGCGGAGTCGGAAGCGTCCCGGGTCGGGCGGGGTCCACTGCAGCTCGAACCTGCGCCAGGCGTGCGGCAGGATGGGCCCGGCGAAGCGCGCCTCCCGCCACTCGCCTTCGACCGAGACCTCGATGCGGGCAGGGCCTTCACCGCCCCAGGCCAGGCCGCAGAGGCGCACCGGCACGCGGGCGGGGACCTCGGCCGGCGCTCCGGTGAACATCGACTTCACCTTGACGCGGGTCACCGGCAGGCCGGACGCGTAGACGTACCGGGCGTTCTGGAACTCGCCCTCGAACGGCGTCTCCACCGCCTCGATGCGCGCCAGCCATTTCACGCTCGCCATCCCATACCAGCCGGGAACGATCAGGCGCAGCGGTCCGCCGAATGCCGGCGGAATGGGCTCGCCGTTCATCTCCCAGGCGATGAGCGTCGTGGGATCCATCGCCACCTCGCGCGGGAGCGACCGCTGGTAGCGGCCGCCGTCGGCGCCGGCGAATACCACCTCGAGCGCGCTCTCGCGCAGGTCCATCACCGACCGGAGCGGCGTTCCGGTCCATTGCGCCACGCTGACGGCGCCGCCGCTCCAGGGTTCGCCGCCGACCGGCGGCTGCATCCGCGACCGGCCGTTGCCGGCGCATTCGGTGACGACGGTGCTGGTCACCGGCGGCAACGCGCGCAGGTGGGAAAGCGAGAGCAGGCGCGCCTGCGCCACCGCGCCGTGGATGTGCAGGACGTGGCTCTCGTCGAGGCGCGGGACGGTGAAGTGGCAGCGGACGAACCGGTCCCGGCTTGGAGTGACCAGGTGGGCGAAGGCTCCTTCGGCAGCTTCGGCGTTGGGCGGCTCGGACGACAGTACTTTTCGATCCCCGCCCTCGGCGGACGGCAAGACTTCCGTCGATTGGAGCGACACCCACACCTCCGCGGACAGCGGAAGATAGGGGCTCGCTAGCGCCACTGCAGCAGCCCGGCGCCTGCCTGTCTGGTGTCTTACGGCGAGGTGCGACCGAAGATCCGGGAGAGCAAGCCGGTCTTCCGCCCCGGCTCCGGGGCGTCCAGACGCTCAGGCTCGGCGGCGAAGGCGTTGCGCTGCTTGAGCGCATCCGGCGAGTCCTGGGTACTGAAGGTTGCGCTCACCGACCTCCGGGTGCCGCGCTCCTCTGCCGTCACGGTGAGGATGGACTCCGCGGAGACCGAGAAGATGATGTCGAACACCACGTTGCCCTTGGTGCCGGGCGGCAGGTCCGGCACCACCAGGGTTCCCAGGTACTCGTTCTGCTGCGCTCGCTCCGACTCGCCCTGGAAGATGGGGATCTCCAGCGTCTTCTGGTCGTCCTGCGAGGTCCAGATGGAGTACGTCTTCTTGTGCGGCAGCGAGGTGTTGCGCTCGACCACCTTCTTGAACCGGCCACCCGGCAGCCCCACGCCGATGCTCATGGGCAGCACGTCCACCAGGACCATGCCGCCGATCTCGCCCGACTCCATCGAGTGCGCGAGGAGCGCCGCTCCCAGCGCCACCGCCTCGTCGGGGTGCACCGCCTTGGAGGGATCCTTGCCGAAGAACTCGCGCAGCCTCGCGCGCACCAGCGGCATCCGGCTCTGGCCGCCCACCAGCAGTACCTCGCCGATGTCGGAGGGCTTGAGGCCGCAGTTGGTGAGCACGTCGTCGCAGACGCGCAGCGTGCGGTCCACCAGCTCGGCGGTGAGCTTCTCCAACTCGGCGCGGCTGACGGTCGCGTCCAGGTTGTAGCCCTTGTCGCCCACCATGGTGACGAACGGCACGCTCACTTGCGTCGTCAGCCGCTCGGAGAGGGCCATCTTGGCGCGCTCCGCCGCGTCGGTGATGCGCTGCTGGGCGACCCGGTCGCCCTCGAAAGCGATGCCGTGCTGCTGCTTAAAGCGGGCGAGGAGATCCTGCACCAGCGCCTTGTCGAAATCGACGCCGCCCAGGAAGGTGTCGCCGCCTGTGGAAATGACTTCGTAGACGTTGCCGTGCAGCTCCAGCACCGAGGTGTCGAAGGTGCCGCCGCCCAGGTCGTAGACCATCACGCGCTGCTCGAGCCCACGCCCCTGGGCGAAGGCGATGGCCGCCGCGGTGGGCTCGTTGACGATGCGCTCCACGTCCAGGCCGGCCAGCGCGCCGGCGGCCCGGACCGCCTGCCGCTGGTTGTCGTTGTAGTAGGCCGGAACGGTGATCACTGCGCGCGAGATCTCGCTGCCCAGCCAGCGCTCCGCCAGCTCCTTGACCTCGCCGAGCACCAGCGCAGAGATCTTCTGCAGCGAGAAGGTCTGGTCGCCCATCTTCACAGCCGCCTCGCCGCGAGAGCCGGCGACGATCTCGTAGCTGAAGCGCCCCAGCAGATCGGTGACCACCGGCGATTTGAAGGAGCGGCCGATCAGCCGCTTGGCGCCGTAGACGGTGTTCCGGGGGTTGATCAGGAGCTGGCTTTTGGCCGGGTGCCCCACCATCAGCTTGCCCTTGTCGCTCAGCGCAACCACCGAGGGGATGGTGTTGTAGCCCTCTCGCGAGGGAATCACGAAGGGCTTGCCGTCCTTCACCACCGCGGCGCAGGAGTTGGTGGTGCCCAGGTCGATGCCGATGATGGGCCCCTTTGCCCCGCCGCCGCGCGGACGCGGCACCTCGTCCTCTGGCGTCGGCGTCGGCGCGGCTGGAGGCGGCGCTCCCGGAGCGAGCGTGGGGCGCGGCAGAGGCGCAGGAGCCGGGCGGCGGGATTCCCCGGGCCAACTCGCGGGGGGTGGACGCGCCGGCTTGGCCAGAGTTGTGTCCTGCGCAGGAGGTGCGGGGGGAGGAGGCGCGGCGACCGGCCCTTCCGAAGGAAGCTGGGCGGCGAGCGGCCGCTCCGTCACCGGCGTCGAAGGTGTTGCCGGCGGGGTTACCCGCGTGGCCTCCGACCACGGGTCGATCGCGGCCGCGAGTGGCTCGGGAAAAGCCGTGGCGGGCGGCGGC
>DASRTX010000515.1:0-14001 GCA_035655715.1 Myxococcales bacterium
TGGCGTTGCGCAGGAGCCGCCGAAGGCCGCCGCTCGCGAGCTGCCCAAGACGGCGCGCGAGGCCGGCCGCCCCACGTCGCAGCAGCAGCGCCCGGCGCCGGCGAGGCAAGCGCCGCCGGTGATGCAGGCGTCCGCGCCCGCGGCCAAGCCCGCCACGCCGCCGCCCGTGACCCGCCCGCCCCCCACCTTCGCGCAGCCGCTTCCCGACGAGACGCCGGCCGCGGCGGTCCAACGGCTCCGCGGCCTCTGGGACCGGCTCTCCAACGGCGACCACTACGCGGCGTTGGGAATGGAGCGCAAGAGCGCCAGCATGGCCGAGGCGAAACGTAACTTCTTCGTCCTCGCCAGGGAGCTGCACCCCGACACCGTGACCGATCCTGCCCAGACCGATCTGAAAGAGATCAAGGAGCGGCTCTTCGCCCGCATCAACGAGGCGGCGCAGGTGCTCTCCGACGACAAGAGGCGCAAGGCGTACGAGGCGGAGGTGGACGGCGAGGCCAACAGCGTGGACGTCTCGCGCATCTTCGCCGCCGAGGAGAACTTCCAGCGCGCGGAGATCCTCATCAAGGCGCGCAAGTACCAGGAGGGCCTCCAGCTGCTGGAGGACGCCATCGCCATGAACGCCGACGAGGCGGAGTTCTATGCCTGGCGCGGCTACGCGAAGTTCCTGCTCGCCACCGACCGGAAGGGGATTTTCGAGCAGTGCGCGTCCGACTGCCGCAAGGCCATCAAGATGGTCGAGCGCTGCCTGCCGGCCCACCTCTTCCTTGGGCAGATGAACAAGGCGCTGGGCGATCTCAAGCAGGCGAAGAAGTACTTCCAGCGCGTGCTGGAGCTGGACGACAAGCACGTCGAGGCGCAGCGCGAGCTGCGGCTGATGGGCCAGAAGGCGTGAGAGGCCGCTAGCCGGGCAGCACGATCTGCGGCTTCTCCTTGCGCGGCCGGTAGAGGAGTGCCGTGCGCCCCAGCACCTGCGCAACCTCGGCGCCGCAGCGCTGCGCCAGCGCGTCGGCGGCGTCGTGCCTTTCCAGCGGCGCGTTCTCCGATACCTTCACCTTGATCAGCTCGTGCGCCTCGAGCTGCCGGTTCGTCTCGAGCGCCAGCGCATCGGTGACGCCGTCGTGGCCGATCTGCACCACCGCGTGCAGGTGGTGACCGAGCGCGCGCAGGTGCCGCCGCTGCTTCCCGCTCAACTCAGCCAACGTGCTGCCGCGCCGAGAAATCGCGCTCCTGCGGGATGGCGCTGGGCCGCTGCACCAGGCTGTCGAGCAGGCGCAGCAAGAGGAAGACGTTGGGAATGGCTCCCACCGCGCCGCCGCCGAAAGAAAGCATCTTGCCGCGCTGGCGGATCTTCACGTATCCGCCCTCCACCGAGACTTTCTCCACCTCGGCGAGCGGGCAGGTCTTGTAGCCGCCGAAGAACTTGCGCGCGGAGATCTTCTCCCGGTCCACCATCAGCGCCTTGCCGAACCGCACCTCCTCGCCGCGATCCAGCTGGGCGCGGGCCTCGGGGAAGCGCGCCCCGGTCTGCTGATCGGCGATGCGCTCGGCCAGCACGTCCATGTGCTTCACGTTGCTGGGGACCTTGTGCTTCTTCCCCGCGGGATCGGTGAGCTGGATGTGGATGGTGGTGCCGGCGGGGATCACTCCGTAGACCCGCAGCTTGACCGCCCGGTAGCGCATCTCCGCCATGTCCGCCCAGCGCAGCGCCCAGAGCTTGCCGCGGAGCCCCCACCGCTCGATGCCGTCGGCGCGCACCACCACCTTGCTGCGGTTCTGCTGGACGACGATCAACAGGCCCAGGCAGACGCCGGCAATGCCACAGGCCATCATCGGGATCCGCGCGTTGGCATCGGTCCCGAGGTATCCGGCGGCGACGATCGCCGCGCCCAGCACGACGAACGCCAGCACCGCCATCACCCGGCCGGTCCAGGTGGCCGGATGCGTGGCGGTCACCTGATCTTCTGGTGGCAGCAACAGTTCCATCTCGCTCCCCTCAGCGCGCCTGCTGCGCGCGCTTGCTCGTCTCGGGCGGCGCCGGGAACAGCTCCTGCTGCTCGGGAATCAACCCGAGCTTCTTCGCCACCGGCGCAAAGCTTCGCCGGTGCAGGGGGCATGCGCCAAGGCGCTCCAATGCGTCGAGGTGCTCGGGAGTGGGATAGCCCTTGTGCGCGGCGAAGCCATAGCCGGGGTGCTCGCAGTCGAGCAGCGCCATCAGCCGGTCGCGGTGCACCTTGGCCACGATGCTGGCGGCGCCGATGGTGATGCTCTTCGCATCCCCTTTGATGATGGGCTGCTGCGGCATGGAGAGGCCGTCGAGCCTGCGCGCGTCGACGAGCAGGTGCTGCGGCTGCGGGTCCAGCGCCAGCACCGCCCTGCGCAGCGCGAGCAGGCCCGCGTGATAGATGTTGATGGTATCGATCTCGTGCACCTCGGCGCGGCCGATGCCCACCGCCACGGCCAGCGCGCGGATCTGCGGCTCCAGCGCGTCGCGTTCCTCGGGCGTGAGCTGCTTGGAGTCGTTGACGCCCTGGATGCGGGCGCCCGGCCTGAGGATGACCGCGGCGGCGATCACCGGACCCGCCAGCGGCGCCATGCCCACCTCGTCGCAGCCGCCCACCAGGGTGAGGCCCTGGTCCCAGAGCGGCTGCTCGAAGGCGCAGAGCCGGGTGAGGCGCCGGCCTTCCGCCTGCGCCTTGGAGTTGCGCTTTGCGATGCGCGCGCCCACGGCGCGGGCGCCGGCGCGCGGGTCCTCGCGCAGCGCGGTCAGGCCGCCGCTCGGCAGATCTCGCCGCTCTTCCACATACAGGCGCTGCAGCTCCGGAACGGGCGTGCGGCGGAGATCCTCGGCGCGCATCGACGGCAGCCTAGAGCGGGCGGTAGGCTGCGCGCAACATGCTCGTGTTCTACGACGCGCCGGTCTCCGGCAACACGTACAAGGTTCGCCTCCTGCTGAAGCAGCTGGCCGTTCCGCACCGCGCGGAACGGTTGGACATCGTGGGCGGCGCGGTGCGCGCGAAGGAGTTCCGCAGGGTGAATCCCTTCGGGCGCGTGCCGTACATCGTGGATGGCGAGTTCCAGCTGGGCGAATCCAACGCCATCCTGCTCTACCTGGCGCGCGGCTCGCGCCTGCTTCCCTCCGGCGTGCAGGATCAGGCGCTGGTGCAGCAGTGGATGTTCTTCGAGCAGAATCAAGTCGAGCTGTCCATCGGGTTGCCGCGCGCCTGGAAGCATTTCTCCATCCAGCAGCCGGAGGCAGTCTTCGAGCATTACCGGCCGCGGGCGGAGTCGGCGCTGCGCGTGCTGGAGCGGCACCTCGCGGACCGGCAGTGGTTCGTGGGCACTGGTTACTCCGTCGCGGACATCGCGCTCTTCGCCTACACGCAGATGGCGCCGGAGGCGGGGCACGATCTCGCGCAGTTCCCCGCGGTGAAGGCGTGGCTCGACCGGGTACGCGCGCAGCCCGGCTGGTTTGCGCTGGAGTGAGGTTCAGTCCGCCGAGAGCTGCCGCAGTCGCTCGCCGCCGTCGACCACGATCTCGGCGCCGGTGATGAAGGCGGCGGCGTCGCTGGCCAGGAAGAGCACCGGGCCCACCACGTCGGCGGGCGTGGCCATGCGCTTGCCGAGCGGCACGCGGCGGGCCACGCGCTGGTAGTCCTCGGGCGAGGCCCAGAGGCGCTGGTTGGCAGAGCTGGTGTCCACCGGCCCGGGCGAAACGGAGTTGCAGGTGATGCCGAACGGCGCCCACTCCACCGCCAGCGACTCCATCAGCGAGATGACGCCGGCCTTCGCGGCGCCGCTGGGCGCCATCAAGGGCGAGCCGAGCAGGGCGTTGGTGGCGGCGATTGCGACGATGCGCCCGCGGCCACTTTCTCGCAGGGGCTCGAAGGCCGCCCGGCACATGTGGAAGGTGCCGTCGAGCACCACGCTGGTGATGGCGCGCCAGCCGTTCTGCGAGATGGCGGCGGCGGGCGCCAGGAAGTTGGCGCCATGGTTGTTGACCAGGACATCCAGGCGGCCCAGCGCGGAGACGACGCGCGCCACCGCCGCGTGACATTGGGCGAGCTCGCGCACGTCGCACTCGACGGTGACGGCGCGCCGCCCGAGCGCGCGCACTGCCTCTGCCACCTCCGGCGAGGGCCTGCGCGAGGCCACGGCGACGTCGGCCCCGGCGCGGGCAAAGGCGTCGCAGAGCGCGCGACCGATGCCGCCCGCGCCGCCGGTGACCAGCACCACCCGTCCCGACAGATCGTGCGCGGGGATCTCAGGCACCGCCGTGCAGCTTCTCCGCGCGCGCCTTGAAGTTGGCGAGCAGGCCGGGCAGCGACTGCTCCGCCAGTGCCTTCTCGATGAACGCCGGCACCAGCGAGGAGAGCTTGAGATCGATGGTGTAGGTGGCGTCGGTGGTGCCTGGCTGCGCACCCGCCTTCAACATCCAGGTGCCGTCGTTGCCCTTCATCATCTCGCCCTTGATCATCGTCCAGGACAGCTTGGAGGGTCTCTCCGCCGTGTGCCGGAGCGTGTAGTTGATCACCTTGGCCTTGATGTCGACCGTGTAGGTCACTTCCTTGATGGAGCCCTGCCCGGCCTCCACCTTGACCTTCTTCACCTCCGGCAGGAACTCCGGGTACCTCTCGTAATCGACGATCACCTCGAACAGCTTCTCCGGCGGCACGTTGACCGTGACTGACCTGCTGGCCTGGGCCATGCTGGGGCGCTCCTCTCGAAGGGGCGCGCAGCTTACCACTCCGGTTGCGCGGCGGGCCCGGCGTCGGACAAACCGATTGACAGGCCGGGGGAGACCGGCTGAAAAGCGCGGCGTGAGAGCACAGCTGGTCCGCACCGCGGTGCTGGAGATCTACGAAGAGGTCAGGCGGGAAGGCGCCCGGGCGGATCAGGCGCTCCAGCGCGTGCTGCGGCGGGAAAAGCAGCTGCGCAGCGTGGAGCGGCGCGCGGTCTCGGACGCCGTGTATGGCCTCTTGCGCCTGCAGGGGCGCGTGGACCATCTGCTCCAGCGCGCCCTGGCCACGCGCGGGGCGGCGCTGGCGAAGCTGGCCACGCCCACGCAGCACCTCCTGCGCTACGCCGCGTACCTGATCGCCGGCGAGCGCCAGTCGCCAGAGAGCGCGGTCGGCCTGGCCGGGCCGGAGGTGGCCCCGTGGCAATGGACGCTGGAGCTGGTGGCGCAGCCGGAGCGGCTCGGGGGCGGGCCCGGCGATGCGCTCGACGCGCTGGCCGCGGAGACCTCGCTGCCGCGCTGGCTGGCGAAGCTGTGGAGCGAGCAGCTGGGAGCCGACGAGACGCGGGCGCTGGCGGGGGCGCTGAACCAGCGTGCGCCGCTCACCGTGCGGGCGAATCTGCTCAAGAACACGCGCGACGAGCTCTTGGCCACGCTGCGCGCAGAGGGTTCGCGCGTGGAACCCACCAAGCTTTCGCCCTGGGGTGTGACCTTCACCGGACGCACCAACGTCTTCGCGCTGCGCGCCTTCAAGGCCGGGCTCTTCGAGGTCCAGGACGAAGGCAGCCAGCTCATCGCGATGGCCTGCGCGGCGCGCCCCGGGCATGTGGTCGTGGACGCCTGCGCGGGAGCGGGCGGCAAGACGCTGGCGCTCGCCTCGGAGATGGACAACAAGGGCCGGCTGGTGGCGTGCGATCGCGACGGGCGCCGGCTCGACGAGCTGCGCCCGCGGGCGCGGCGCAACGGCGTGCACAACTGGGAGGCGCGCGCCGTGCCGGAATCGAGCGACGCCCGCGTTGCGGACCTCGCCGCGCAGGCCGACGTGGTGCTGGTGGACGCCCCCTGCTCGGGCCTGGGCGCGCTCCGCCGCAACCCTGACGCGCGCTGGCGTCTCGACCAGGGCGAGGTGGACTCGTTTCCGCCGCGGCAGAAGGAGATCCTCGAGCGCTACGCGCGCTTGGTGAAGCCTTCCGGCAGGCTGGTCTACGCCACCTGCTCGATCAACCGCCGTGAGAATGAAGAGGTGCGCGCCGCGTTCCTCGAAAAGCATCCGGAGTTCGAGCCGGTTCCGGCGCTTCCGGCGTCGGTCGGACTGGGCGAGGCGTCCGAATTGCAGCTCTTGCCGCACCGGCACGGGACGGACGGCTTCTTTATTTCTGCGTTGCGCCGCGGATTGCGCCTGGAAAGTGCGGTGCGCTAGCGTGCAGCGGTTCCGGAGAGCTCGCCACCCTCCCCGGAATCACCATGCGGATTCTCCTCGTCAACTATGACCGCGACAGCTGCGAGGCGTTGAGCGGCGTGTTCGGCGACGAGGGATGGGAGACGCTGATCGCGGCCGACGTGCCGCACGGCATCGCCGTGCTGGAGACCGACTCCGCGGTCGATCTCGTGCTGCTGCGCCAGCTGCGCCCGGACGCGAGAGTCGTGCGATCCTTCCTGGAAGAGAAACGGCAGAGGCCGGGCATCGCGGCGGTCCCCGTGATCGTCACCTGCGCCTTCCTGGTCCTTCCCGACCGCCTCGACGGCGTCGTCCGCGTCCTCCGGGAACCGCTGGAGATCGAGCTGGTCATCAGCGCGGTCGAGGAAGCCACCGGCAAGCGCCGCTAGCTTTTCGCGCACGTGCTCGGGCGTGCATGGGGGGCCTCGATGTGCCTAGATCGCCGCCCATGTCCATGCAAAGCCGCGTGGTGGTGGTGACGGGCGCCTCGGGAAACCTGGGCGCGGTGGTGGTGGAGCGGCTGCAGCGCGCCGGCGCGCGGGTCGCCGCCCTCACCCGCAAGGATGCCGACCTCTCCGACGAGCAGCAAGTGGAGCGCGCCTACGACCTGGCGGTGCAGCGCCTGGGTCCGCTCTTCGGCGCCGTTCACTGCGCGGGCGGCTGGGCGGCGGGGCGCGTGGCGGAGAGCTCCGTGGAAGTCTTCGAGAAGATGATCGACATCAACCTCCGCTCCACCTTTCTTTGCTGCCGCGCGGCCCTGCGGCGCATGCCCAAGGAAGGGCGCATCGTCAACGTGGCCGCGCTCACCGCGGCGCAGCTGGTGCACGTGGGCGGATCGGCCGCCTACGCGGCGGCCAAGGCCGGGGTGATCGCGCTGACCCGCGCCATTGCGGAAGAAGGCGTGGGCAAGGGCATCCGTTGCAGCTGCGTGGCGCCGGGCGCGATGCGCACGCCGCAGAACGGCGACGCTCCCGGGCAGGTGCCCCTCGAGGACGTGGCCGAGGGAATCCTCTACCTGCTCTCGCCCGAGGCGGGCGCTGCCAGCGGGAGCGTGCTCACCTTCCCCTCGGCGGATTGAGTCGCGAGCAGCCGTTGCGCCTGCGCGCGGACGCCGGGCGCGGAATCCTGCGCCAGCCGCGCGGCCTCTGCCGGCGGGATCTCGCCCACCGCCAGCGCCGTCCGGACCAGGCCGTCGCGTCCCGCGCGCATCAGCGGCGTTCCCTCGAAGCGCCGTCGCGCTTCCGCGGCGGTGAGCGGCAGCACCTCGCTGACCTCCAGCGAGGGCGTCCGCGCGCGCAGCTGCACCAATGTCGCCGGAATAGCGCGGCGGTTCCAGGGACACACCTCCTGGCACGCGTCGCAGCCGAAGATGCGCCGGCCAGCGCGCCGCGCGATCTCTTCCGGAATCGCCTGCCGGTGCTCGATGGTGTGGTAGGCGATGCAGCGTGCGGAGTCGACGTAGCGCGGCTCGCGGATGGCCTGGGTGGGGCAGGCCGGAATGCAGAGCGCGCAGTCGCCGCAGCGGTCGGGATGCGGCGCGTCCGGCTCCAGCGGCGCGTCGGTGATCAAGGCGCCGAGCAGCAGCCACGATCCGAACCGCTCGTGGATCAGGCACCCGTTCTTGCCGATCCACCCGAGCCCCGCCTCCTGCGCCCAGGCCTTCTCCATCACCGCGCCGGCATCGACCTCCGCGTACACCGAGACGGAACGCTCGCGCAGCCATGCCGCCAGCTTGCGCACCGGCTTGAGCACCACGTTGTGGTAGTCGCGTCCGCGGGCATAGCGCGCCACCTCCAGGCCGGTTGGCGTGGGCTGCGGGTCGTCGGGCGACGGCCCGTAGGAAACAGCGACGACGATCACGCTGCGCGCACCGGGCAACAAGCGCGAGGGATCGAGCCGCTCCTCGCGCCGCTCCCGCACGTAGGCGAGCCCCGCGTCCCAGCCGTTCGCAAGCCAGCGGTCCAGGAGCGCAGGGTCCAGCTTGCGCGCCCGCGCCACGCCGCAGAGATCGAATCGAAGCTCCCGCGCGCGCTCCTTGACCTGTGCCGCGGTCACGTTCAAATCGCCGCCACCTCCTTGCATGCCGGCCGCAAGGTAGCGCAAAAAGCCCCCATGGCGAGGATGGCATTCAGGCTGGCGTGCGGCATCTTGTGCGGGGCGCAGCTCTTCTTCGCGGCAGTGGCGGCGCAGGTGGTCTTCTCGCGCGAAGTGGCAGCGCTGCCCCGCGACAACCCGCGGCGGCAGCTCGCGGCCGATCTGGTGGGCGCCATGCTCTCGCGCCTGGACGCCGCCACCATCGCGCTCACCGCGGTGGCGGTGATCTGCTCCCTCACATTCGCGCAGAAAGGCCGCGCCATCCTGCCGCTGATCGCCGGGCTCTGCGCGCTGGCGTCGGCTGCGCTGGTGAGCCCTGCCATCCATGCGATGCGGACCGCAGGCCAGGTCGCGTCGCCACGTTTCGGGATGCTCCACGGGGTGAGCTCGGGGCTGCTCCTCATCGAGCTGATCCTGCTCGCGATCGCCTGCGCAATGGGTTAGATCAGCGGCGGCATGTCGATTCCAGTGACGTTGATTCCGGGCGACGGCATCGGTCCGGAAGTGGTGAGCGCCGCCGTCGAGGCCATCGAGGCGGCCGGTGCCAGGCTGTCCTGGGAGCGCGCCGCGGCCGGCGCGGGAGCGGTCCCCACCCACGGCACGCCCATTCCCGCCGAGACGCTCGACTCCGTTCGCCGCAACAAGCTCGCGCTCAAAGGGCCGCTGGCAACGCCGGTGGGGGAAGGCTATCGCAGCGTCAACGTCGCCCTGCGCAAGGAGTTCGACCTCTATGCCAACGTGCGTCCCGCGCGCAGCTTCGCCGGCGTGGAGACGCGCTACACGGGCGTGGATCTGGTGGTCATCCGCGAGAACACGCAGGGCCTCTACTCGGGCGTCGAGCACTACATCGACGAGGAGCGCACCGCCGCGGAGAGCATCTCCATCATCACCCGCAAGGGCTCGGAGCGGATCGTCGAGTACGCGTTCGAGTACTGCAAGCGCAACAAGCGCCGTCGCCTGACGCTGGTGCACAAGGCCAACATCCTGAAGTGCACCAGCGGCCTCTTCCTCGACACCGGCCGCGCGCTGGCGGAGAAGCACCCGGACATCGAATTCAAGGAGATGATCGTCGACAACTGCGCCATGCAGCTGGTGAAGAATCCCAACCAGTTCGACGTCCTCGTCACCACCAACCTCTTCGGCGACATCCTCAGCGATCTCACCAGCGGCCTCATCGGCGGGCTGGGACTCACCGCCGGCGCCAACATCGGGCGCGAGGCGGCCATCTTCGAGGCGGTGCACGGAACCGCGCCCGACATCGCGGGGCGCGGCGTGGCAAATCCCACCGCCGTGATGCTGGCCGGAGTGATGCTACTGGAGCACATCGGCGAGCGCACCGCGGCCGATCGGCTGGTGACCGCCATCCGCGAAGCCATCGCCTCGAAGGAAGCGATCACGCCGGACCTCGGCGGCTCGGCCTCCACCCGCATGTTCACCTCGGCCGTGCTCAAGCGCCTCCGCTAATTCGGGGACACGATACGTAATTCGTCGTATCGTGTCCCCGATTTAGCCGTCCTCGAGCGGCTCCGACAGCCAGGCCGCGCCGTCGCGCACTTCGATGCGCAGCGGCGTCAGCGGATGACCGTCGCACGGGCCCCCCATGCAAGCTCCGGTCGCTGGATCGAATCGCGCGCCGTGAGCCTGGCATTCGATTTCACCGGAGCGCAGCCAGAGGCGCCCGTCGCCCACGTCCACCGGCTGCGCGCGGTGCGGGCAGATGTTGACGAAGGCGCGAACCGTTCCCGACGCGTCGCGGACCGCGAAACCTTCTCCTTGCGGGAGCGGGAAGCGCACCGAGTCGCCCGGGCGCAGATCGGCCAGGTCGAACAGCTTCACTTGGGATTCGGGATCCAGGGGATCTCCCGGCCGCCTGCGCGCAGGTTGGCGGCGCGGGCCATGACGAAGAGCAGGTCGGAGAGCCGGTTCACGTACGCCAGCGCCTCCGCCGGGACGCCCGCGCTCTCCGCCAGCTCCACCACCTTGCGCTCCGCCCTGCGGCAGACGGTGCGGCAGAGGTGCAGCGCGGCGCCCGCGCGCGAGCCGCCCGGCAGGATGAAGTTCTTCATCTCCGGCACCTCGCCGGTGAGGCGGTCGATCTCGCGCTCGAGGCGCTGCACGTCGGCGGCGAGGATGCGCGGCACTTCCTTGGGCGCGCTCTGCGCGTCGGGAGTGGCGAGCTGCGCGCCCAGCGTGAACAGCTCGCTCTGCAGCGCATCCACCAGCGCGCGCAGGTCGCCCTCGGGCAACTCCTCGCGCGCCACCCCCAGGGAGGAGTTCAGCTCGTCGACGTCGCCGTACGCGGACACGCGCAGGTCGTCCTTGCGCACGCGCGGGCCGCCGAAGAGCCCGGTGGAGCCGTCATCCCCGCGACGCGTATAGATCTTTGCCAAGCTGCCTCCGCTGCACGCTGATAGACTCGAAAGCTCATGCACTGCAAGGGCCTTCATCGCGGCTCCACGGCCGGGGGCGGGGCGCTTTCCACAGCCGCGCTGCTGCTGCTCGCCGCCTGTGGCGGGATGAAGGATGCAGGCGCCGTGGCGGACAAGTTCGTCGATCGCTACTACGTCGAGTCGGACCAGGACTCCGCGCTTCCCCTCACCACCGGGATCGCCAGGATGCGGTTGCAGGAAGAGCTGAAGCTGACTCGCGAGGCGCGCCAGGGCAACCCGGGCATGCAGCTCCGCCCCGTGCGCGTCTACTACCGGAGGAGATCGCTGGACGGATCGGGCGCGGCGCGCGCGGCCGACTACGAGCTGGACATCCGGCCGCAAGGCGGCGGCGCCCTGGAGCGCGGCGCACACGTCGAGCTTTCGCAGCAGGGCGACGGAAGCTGGCGCGTCTCCAACTTCTCGGAGACGCAGCCCCGGTGAAACTCGACTTCAAGGTGAGCCCCGACGCGGCGGGCCAGCGCCTGGACAAGTTCCTGCGCAAGCGCATGGAGAACATGCCCCTCTCGCATCTCTACAAGCTGGTCCGCACCAAGAAGGTGCGCGTCAACGGCGCGCGGGCGGAGATCGCGCAGCTCTTGCAGCCGGGCGATCAGGTGGTGGTTCACGTCCTCCAGGCGGTGCAGCCGCCCCCGCCCAAGCCGGCGGCCGCCGTCGGCCAGGACTTCGGCGTGCTCTACGAGGACGAGCACATCCTCGTGGCCGACAAGCCCTCGGGCCTCGCCATCCATGCCGGATCGGGAATCACCGGCGAAACGCTGGTGGACCAGGTGCGTGCCTATCTCGAGCGGCAGGGCCTGCAAGTCGCGGAAGGCGAGTTCAAGCCCAGCCCGGCGCATCGCCTGGATCGCGAGACCAGCGGCGTGGTGGTGGTGGCGAAGACGCGCCAGGCGATGGTGCGGCTGACGGAGATCTTCAGCGCCGGCGAGGCCCACAAGACGTACCTGGCGCTGGCCAAGGGACGGTTCCAGAAGGAGCAGGGCAGCGTGAACCTCCGCCTGCCCGAGCACCAGCAGACCTTCGCCTCCAAGCAGCAGCGCGGCGTCAACATGCAGGAGGCGCTCACGCACTGGCGCAAGCTCTCGGGAGGGCCGGAGGCCACCCTGCTGGAGCTCAACATCGAGACCGGCCGGACGCACCAGATCCGCCGGCACCTGGAAGCCATCGGCCATCCGGTGGTCGGGGACGGCAAGTACGGGGACTTCCCCTTCAACCGCACCGCGCAGCGGCAGTGGGGCCTACGTCGGATGTTTCTGCACAGCGCCCGCCTCGCCCTCCCACATCCCGTGCTGCGGAAGCGGCTGGCGCTGGAATCGCCTCTCCCACACGAGCTGGCCGCGGTCTTGCCAAGGGCGGGCATCCAGTGGAAAACAACCCCGCCGTGACCGGCTTTCGGCGACCGCCTGCCCGTCCGCAACTTGCCAGGATGATCCGCGCCGGTTCCAATGTTCCGTCGTAGGACACGACCGATGCCACAACCCCAAGCCCCCATGTACCGCCGCATCTACGCGCGGCTGACCGCCGATCGCGGACCCGGCAAGAAGAAGCTCTGGGTCCTGCTCGCCATCCCGCTGGCGGTCCTCTTTTGCCTCTTCCTGGCCACGGCGGCCGCCGGCTACCTCTACTTCGCCCACGGCCTGCCCTCCATCGAGTGGGCCCGCCACTACCGGCCGTCCATCGTCAGCACGGTGTGGAGCGGCGACGAGCAACTGGCCGGCGAGTTCTACAACGAGCGGCGCGTGGTGGTGCCCTACGAGAAGATCCCGCAGCGCCTCAAGCAGGCGGTGATCGCCTCGGAGGACAAGGACTTCTTCGAGCACGGCGGCCTCTCCTTCACCGGCCTGGTCCGTGGCCTCTACCAGACGTACGTGCGCCACAAGCGCATCGTCGGCGGCTCCACCCTCTCGCAGCAGACCGCCAAGGCGATCATGGCCTCGGTGGAGGGCGACAAGAGCGTCCGGGTGCGCACCGGCCGGAAGGGCGTCGAGCGCAAGGCGCGCGAGTTCATCCTCACCCGGCGGCTGGAGACCAACTTCGACAAGGAGCACATCCTCTGGCTGTACCTGAACGAGGTCTACCTCGGGCACCACAGCTACGGCGTGCAGGCGGCAGCCGAGAACTACTTCCGCAAGAACGTGTGGGAGCTGACGCTGCCCGAGATCGCGCTCATCGCCGGCCTGCCGCAGGCACCCAGCGAATTCTCGCCCTTCGCGCATCCGGAGAAGGCGAAGAACCGGCGCTCGTACGTGCTGCGGCGCATGTTCGAGGAGGGGATGATCACGGCGCGGGAGCGGAAGGAAGCCGACGAGGCGCCCATCAACGTCTACCCGGTGCAGGACATCTTCCGCGAGACCTCGCCCTACGTCACCGAGCACATCCGCCGGGATCTCGTGGCGCGCTACGGCAACGAGCGGCTGCTCAACGACGGGCTCAAGGTCTACGCGACCGTGGATCTGGAGCGCGAGCGCGACGCGGTTGCGGCCACCATCAAGGGAGTGATCGAAGCCGACAAGCGCCAGGGATTCCGCGGGGCGCTCCTGCATCTCCCCCACAAGGAATGGGACGATTTCTCCCGCAAGGAGCAGGCGTTCCTCGAAGGCGAAGGAAAGAGCGACGAGGTGATCGCCGCGCTGGTCACCGGGGTCGCCAAGGACGGCAAGACCGTCAACGTCCGCGTGGGCAAGGGCGAGGGCACCGTCTCCATCGACACCGCCTGGTGGGCGCGCAAGCCCAACCCCGAGGTGAACTCCGAGTACAGCAAGATCACCACGCTGAAGGGCGTGGTCGCGCCGGGCGACGTGGTGCTGGTCCGGGCCAGTGACAAACAGGGTGAGTACGCGCTGGAGCAGGATCCCAAGCTTCAGGGCGCGATCATCTCCACCGACCCGAACAGCGGCTACGTAGTGGCGATGATCGGCGGCTACGACTTCGAGAAGAGCGAGTTCAACCGCGCCTTCCAGGCCTGCCGCCAGCCCGGCTCCGCCTTCAAGCCGCTGGTCTACAGCGCCGCCATCGAGCAGCGTGCCTTCACCGCCTCCACCATCCTGCTCGACGCGCCCATCGTCACCGACGACGACTCCACCGGCCGCCGCTGGAAGCCGCAGAACTACGAGGAGGAGTTCAAGGGCGAGGTGCCGGTGCGGCTGGCGCTGATCCACTCGATGAACACGCCGGCCATCCGCACGCTGCAGGCCGTGGGCGTGAAGTCGGCTGCCGCATGGGCGCACAAGCTCGGCATCACCACCAAGATCAACGAGGACCTCTCCATGGCGCTCGGCTCCTCG
>DASRTX010000516.1:0-2273 GCA_035655715.1 Myxococcales bacterium
CGCCGCGCCCTGAGCGTCCTGTGGCCAACATTCGGGAGATTGGTTCGGCGCCGAACCGGGTGGGCGGGAGCAGTGGCCAATGCGGCTCGAGCCGTGCACGACCTGAAGAAGAGGGAATTTTTCGAAGTTTTCGTCCTTGTCGAAGGGGGAATTTCGCGCCCCTTCGGCCCGCGTCGGAAATTCGGTAAACCGATCAACAGCTTGTTGAACGTTCCTGTTCCGGGAACAGGAGATTTTTCGCGTCGAATCAGTGAGGTCCCGATTCAGGAACAGGGAGAGCCGCAGGCGCCGAACAGTTTGCCACCGGCCTTTTGGCCGACCCGTGGGGATGAAACGGTCGCGGCTCACGATAGGATGGCCCGGCTGCCGGCAACGAGGTCGCTTTTTCCCTTGGTGCACCCGAGCCCGCCGAACAGTTGGACCTGGGATCCCTGAGCACCCATGACTGTCGCCGTCGGGTCGCCTGCGACCCGGAGCACGCTTTCCAGAGTTCCCTGATGGGGATCCCGCGCCGGCAGCGCAGCAGAGGAGGGAGCGATGGATCTTCTTCATCCGCTTTGCGCCGGCCTTGACGTTCACAAGGACACGGTGGTGGCCTGCTTGCGCCGCGTGGTCGAGGGCAGGGTCAAGCGCGAGGTGCGCACCTTCGGGACGACCACCCGGGAGCTGCTCGAGCTCTCGGACTGGCTGGCCTCGGAAGGATGCCGGCACGTCGCCATGGAGGCGACCGGCGTGTACTGGAAGCCGGTCTGGCACATCCTCGGCGACGGCGACTTCGAGCTGGTGCTGGCCAACGCGCGGCACGTGAAGAACGTACCGGGCCGCAAGAGCGACGTGAGCGACGCCGCCTGGCAGGCCGACCTTCTGGCCCATGGCCTGATCCGGGCGAGCTTCGTGCCGGATGGCGCGACGCAGGAGCTGCGCGGCCTGCTGCGGACGCGCAAGCAGCTGGTGCGGGAGAGGACCAACCACGTCCAGCGGCTCCAGAAGACGCTGGAGGACGCCAACATCAAGCTCGACTCGACCATCTCCGACGTGATGGGCCGCAGCGGCCGGGCGATGATCGAGGCCCTCATCGCCGGCGAGACCGATCCGGGCACGCTTGCTGCTCTGGCCGATGGACGGATCAAGGCCCCGCAGACGCGGCTGCGCGAGGCGCTGCGCGGGCGCGTGACGGAGTGTCATCGCTTCCTGCTTCGGCTGCACCTGCGCCAGATCGACGGGCTGAGCGCGGCCATCGCTGATATCGACCGGGAGGTGGAGGCGCGGATCGAGCCGTTTCGGAAAGCCGTCGAGCTCCTGAGCAGCATCCCGGGCGTCAGCACCCTCAGCGCGCAGGTGATCACCGCCGAGATCGGGCTGGACATGAGCCGTTTCCCCACCGTCGGGCATCTGCTCTCCTGGGCGGGCCTGTGCCCGAAGAGCGACGAGAGCGCCGGCAAGCGGCGCTCCACTCGCATGCGCAAGGGCGCGCCCTGGCTCAAGACCAGCCTGATCCAGTGCGCCTGGGCGGCGAAGAACGCGAAGAGGACCTATCTCCAGGCGCAGTTCTATCGGGTGCGCGCGCGCAGGGGAGACAAGAAGGCGGCCGGAGCCGTCGCGGCCTCGATCCTGACCGCGGCCTACCACATGCTCCAGCGGGGCGTGTTCTATCAGGACCTCGGCCCCGAGCACTTCGAGCGCAGCAAGGCCGCCCAGGCGAAGCGCCTTGTCCAGCGTCTCAAGAACCTCGGCTATGCCGCCGCGATAACCCCCATCGCCGCATGAGGAAGCCGTTTGTTTCTTTGTAGGGGCAAAAGGGCGGGCGGTTACGGAGGAACGCCGCGCGCGATGACGAGGTCGGGGAGGTAGTGGATCGCGGGCGCTCCGGCGGCTCCGAAGCGGTCGCCGAGATAGTCCCAGAACGACACCCCGAGCTTCCGGCAGGTCTTCAACAGGCTGAGGAAGGCGTCGCGGCTGTCGCGGCCGTCATCGGAGCGCGTGCCGGCGGAGATCTTGCGCCGGGTGACCTGACAGCGGACGTCGTTCTCCGAGCCGTTGGTGTGCAGCGGCACCTCGGGGCGCCGCAGCGCCATCAGCAGCTCCGCCTTGTTGGCGTGCAGCCGTGCCAGGAGACGGTCGAGCATCACGAACCCGCTGCGCCGCCGGAAGATCCGGTCGAAGCGCGCCTTGAGCTCGGCGCGCCGTCGCGCCGTGGGCTCGCGGCAATACGCCTTGAGATCGCGGTAAAACCACCAGATCAGACCCCGCACGTGCGCCTGAGCGGCCCGATC
>DASRTX010000517.1:0-2062 GCA_035655715.1 Myxococcales bacterium
TGCGCGCCCGCCGTCCAATGATCGCACCGCGGCGAGAGCAGGATTTCGGCGTCGACCAGGGGCGCCGCCGGCCGGTACCGCTCGCGCACCAGCGCCAGGAACTCGCGGTGGCGGGCGAGCGCGGCGCGGGACTCGGCGGAAGCGTCCTCCGGCACCATCAGATCGGTGTCGCAGGCGGCGGCGAGAGCCGCGAACTGGCGCACGTGGGCCACGCTGGCGCCGGAGGGAAGGATGGCGACCGCGGGCCGTTGCCCCAGCGCCGCCCGCGCCGCGAGCAGGGGCAGCAGCGCGGCCATGGGGTCCAGCGAGTCGAGCGCGAAAACCAGTCCGTCCAGGTGGCGGCAGAGCTCCAGCGCCGCCGCGCTCAAGGTACCCACCCGACCCAGGACCGCCAGCTCCACGCTCCGCGAGCGCCGAGCCTCGTCGCGGGCGCGCAGCACCGCGCGCTTGGTCGCCTCGATGGCTTCGAACAGCCGCAGCGCGTCCTTCTCCCGCGCGAAAGGGCGCTCTGCCGGGGGAAGGGCGGAGGCCTTCAACGCCTCCAGGGGGTCGAAGGGCTGGAGGTGGTCTCCGTAGGTGCCGCGCAGGTATTCGACGAGGGCGAACTCGCAGCTGCGGCAATGCCCGGCATGCTCCGGGGCGGCCCGGTACCAGCGGTCCAGCCCTTCCAGCAGCACCGCGTCCCCCGTCAAGGCGGCGCGCGCGGCCATCGACCCGGCGGCATCGCGGCCTTCCAGCGAGGACGCGCAGCGCACGTCGGCAGGCGAACCGTCGGGAGCGGCGCACCGGTCGGTCTCGCCGGTCGGCTGCGAGATGTCGGCCGTCACCACCCAAGGCACGTCGCGCGCCTGGGGCGCGGGCGGCCGCGGTCCGGCTTCCAGCCCCGGCGTCGCTGCCGCTGCCGGAAGGTCGCCCTTTTCCGGCACCCCCGGGGCGCCGGGTTCGACCGGTTGCGGCAGCGGGATCCCCGCGGGCGCGCTGGCCTGCAGGGCGTCCCGGATGGGAACGAGAATCGCCTCGCTGCCCACCGCTTTCGCCTCTTCCGCCTGTCCAACTCCGGACAGCGCGAGGTGTCGCGTCCTGGGAAAGAGGATCTCGCGCGCCATCTGGCCGCGAACCTAGCACACGCAATCTGGCGCGCATCCTGCTCCCGCCCTCCTGCGCCGGGAGGTGCCGGGCAACGGGAGCAGGCGCCCGATTGCCGATTCGGAGAGCGGCACCCAGATTGCGAACGGACCTGGAAGGCCCGGCACGGCGGCGGGAAGGGAGTCCCGCCCACCCGCTCCGGCAATCGGATTCTGAACTCTCTTTCCGCAGAGGATGAAAAGACAATGAGCTCCTTTTTCGAGACCATCGCGCACCACTGGAAGGGCGGCGGCCCCGGCATGTACCCCATTGCGCTCTGCATGGTCTTCGCCCTGGCGGTGATCATCGATCGCATCCAGGTCCTCTTCTTCGCCGCCAGCGTCGACAAGGAGCAGTTCCTGCGCGGCCTGAAGACGCACATCTTCAACGGCGACCTGGACAAGGCCATCAGCTACACCGCCGGCCAGAAGGCGACGCCCCTCACCAACATCGTCAAGGCGGGCCTGATCAACGTGCCCAAGGGCGAGGACGAGGTGCAGGCGGCCATGGACGAGGCCAGCCTGCGCGAGATGCCGCGCATCGAGAAGCGCACCGGGTACCTGGCGATGATCGGCAACGTCGCCACCCTGGTGGGCCTGCTCGGCACCATCATCGGCCTCATCCAGTGCTTCGCCGGCGTGGCGGGAGTCGACGCTTCCGAAAAGGCGCGGGTCCTCTCCGACGGCATCGCGGAAGCGATGAACTGCACCGCCTTCGGCCTCATCGTCGCCATCCCGGCGCTGGTGGCCTTCTCGCTTCTGCAGGGCCGCACCCAGCACATGATCGACGACATCAACGAAACGTCCGTGGGCGTCTTGAACCTGATCGTCGCGAACAAGGACAAGATGCGGATCCCCCAGAACCTCCCGCAGGCGCAGTAACGCGAGAGGATCGAGACCATGGCCGGCGCATCACCTCATCCAGCAGCACACGGCGG
>DASRTX010000518.1:0-5179 GCA_035655715.1 Myxococcales bacterium
CCCATCGGCCTCTGGATGGCGCAGCGCCCTCCGGCGGCCGTGGCCGTCCGCGCACACCAGCAGGTCGAATCTGCGCCCGCGCAGGGCGCCGGCCGCGCCCGCGTCCACCACCTCGTCGAAGTGCGCCTGCGCCGCGAGATTCGCCGCCACGAACCCGCCGTGCCCGATCAGCGCCGAAGTCATCCTGTCCCACGCATACCACCGCGCTATAGTCGGCGCGATGGACAGCCGCGGAACCGTCCTCGTCGTCGACGACGAGCAGGCCAACCTCGACTCGCTGGAGCGCATCTTCGCCCGCGAGGGATACCGCGTCCTGCTCGCTCCCACCGGGCAGGCGGCGCTGGACCAGCTGCGCGCATCGCCCGTGGACGTGGTCCTCACCGATCTGATGATGCCCGGCATGAGCGGGCAGGAGCTGCTGCGGGCGGTGCGCGCCATCGCGCCCGACGCGGAGGTGGTGTTGATGACGGCCTACGGCACGGTGGAGGCGGCGGTGCTGGCGATGAAGGACGGCGCCTACGACTTCCTCACCAAGCCGCTCAAGCGCCACGCCGTGCTCAAGAGCGTGCAGCAGGCGGTGGAGAAGCGGAAGCTCTTGCAGGAGAACAAGCAGCTGCGCGCGCGGCTCGCCGGCTCCGAGCTGCCCATCGTCGGGCAGAGCCCGTCCCTGCGCGCGACGCTGGACGTGATCCGGCAGGCAGCGCCCTCCTCCGCCACCGTCCTGCTGCTGGGAGAGAGCGGCACCGGCAAAGAGCTGTTCGCGCGGGCGCTGCACGGGCATTCGCCCCGCGCGACGGGTCCCTTCGTGCCCATCAACTGCGCCGCCATCCCGGAGACGATCCTGGAATCCGAGCTGTTCGGATACGAGCGCGGGGCGTTCACCGGCGCGGTCCAGCGGAAGGAAGGCCGCATCGAGCGGGCGCAGGGCGGCACCTTGTTCCTCGACGAGGTGGGCGAGCTGACGCCCTCGGTGCAGGTGAAGCTGCTTCGCTTCCTGCAGGAGGGCGAGATCGAGCGCCTGGGCGGCACCGGCAGCGTCAAGGTGGATTGCCGCGTGGTGGCCGCCACCAACCAGGACCTCTCCGCACGCGTGCGCGAAAGCAAGTTCCGCGAGGATCTCTTCTACCGTCTCAACGTCATCCAGGTGGTGCTGCCGCCGCTGCGCGACCGCCCCGAGGACATCCCGCTCCTCGCCGACCACTTCGTCGCGCGCTACGCCGCAAAGAACGGCAAGCCCATCCGCGGCCTCACCCGTCCGGCGCTCTCCGCGATGGAGGCGTATGCCTGGCCGGGAAACGTCCGCGAGCTGGAGCACGCCATCGAGCGCGCAGTGGTCCTCTCGCGCACCGACGACATCGGCGTCGACGATCTCCCCGATCCGGTGCGCAGCGGAGGGGCCGCGCGCGCGGGCGGCGTCACCGGTCTGGAAGGCCGCACCTTGACGGTGCCCCTGGGCACCACCATGGAAGACATCGAGCTGCGCGTGATTCGGGAAACGCTGCGCCAGACCAAGGGCGACAAGAACCTTGCCGCCCAACTGCTGGGGATCGCGGCGCGGACCATCTATCGGAAGCTCGATCGGGAGCGCGAGTAGCTTCGGCGGTAGCCATGCGAGAGCGTCCTGACAAAATGTCAGCCTCTTGCGGCACCCCCTTGCCACCTTGTCGCTCGCCCGCCGTCTGAGCTCCCCATCTCCCCAGATCCTTGCGGCATTTCACTGGCATGACCCTTGCTGCCCAGGGTTGCATGGAGATGGTCCTCCAGCGCTATTCCTGGGCCCTGAACGTGGTGGCCGTGCTGCTCGGCGCGTATCTCGCCGCGCGCACCGTCAACACCATCACGGCGGCTGCCATCGCTCCGCAGCCGGCGCTCTTGCAGCAGGCCACCACCACCTCGCCGCAGCCCGCCGCCGCCCAGCGCGTGGAACTGGACGCGGACAAGGTGGCGAAGCTCTTCGACGTGCCGCTCCCCAAGCCTGCGCCGCCCGGCAGCGAGCCGGTGCAGCAGGCGCGGCCGGGCTGGAACCCGGTGCCGGTGCGCTCGCCGCTGCACGGCACGCTGGTGGGCACCGCCATCGCCCATCCGGCCAAGTATTCGCTCTGCCAGATCACCAATCCGGACGTGAATGAGACGCAGGTCTACGCCATCGGCGACAAGTACCAGGGCGCGCGCATCTACGGCGTGGAGAAGGAGCGCGTGCTCCTCGACCACGACGGCGTCAACGAGTACCTCGACAACAGCGCCGCCGCGCCGCCCAACATCGGCGTGGTGCCGATGCCGCCGGCGGGGGCTCCCAGCGCCGCCTCCGACGTGCGCCAGCTCTCCGAGAACCAGTACGTGCTGGCCAAGAGCACGCTCAACGGCGCCCTCGCGGACATGTCCACGCTGGCCACGCAGGCCCGGATCGTGCCGTCGTTCAAGAACGGGGTTTCCAACGGTTTCAAACTCTTCTCGATCGTGCCCGACTCGCTCTATGCCAAGATCGGCATCCAGAACGGAGACGTGATCCGCAAGATCAACGGGTACGAGATGAACAGCCCCGACAAGGCGCTGGAGATCTACCAGAAGCTGCGCGACGCCAACCGCGTCGAGGTCGAGCTCGAGCGGCGCGGCGAGACGGTCCGCAAGTCCTACTCCATCGAATGAGCTGAGGAGAATTTTCGTGCTCCAGGTGCGCTGGCCCCTCGTGCTTCCGCTTGTGGCGGCGGTTCTCGCCGCGCCTTCCACGCACGCGCAGGAGGGCGCGACACTGGACGGCAACGGGCGCCCGCTGGCGCAGACGCCTCCGACCCGGCGCCCGACCAAGCCGGCCGTCCGGCAACCGGTCATCCCGCAGCAGCAGCAGCGGCCCAGCCCGGTCGCGCCGGCGCAGGCTCCCCGGCCGACCGGCCCCGCCCGTGCGCAGCCGGCGCCGCCCTCCCGCGCCACGCCGGCCCCATCCACGGCCACCCGCGCCACCGAGCCCGGCGACATCCCGCAGGTCAACAAGTCGGAGATCCACAACAACGCGCAGACGGTGATGATGTCGTTCGACAAGCGCGACCTCACCGAGGTGATCCAGTTCGTCAGCCAGTTCACCCAGCGGAACTTCATCCTCCCCGAGCGCGTGTCGGGGAAGATCACCATCCTCTCCAACTCGCCCATTCCCGCCGACGACGTCTGGAACGTCTTCGTCGCGGCGCTCGACGCCAACAACTGGGCGGTCTACCCGGTGGGCAAGTACTGGAAGCTGACCGAGAAGAAGCAGTCCTCGCGCAGCAACATCCCCGTCTTCCTCGACAACGGGCAGGAACCGCCGCTCAACGAGCAGATGGTCACCAAGATCTTCAAGCTGCACTACGTCGAAGCGGACCAGATGCGCAACGTGCTCAACCAGTTCACCTCGCGCGACTCCGACTTCCAGATCTTTCCGCCCGACTCGCTGATCATCAGCGACCTGGGGCTGAACATGCGCCGGCTGGAGAAGCTGGTGGATCAGCTCGACCAGCCCGGCGGCTCGGAGGAGATCCACATCGTGCCCGTGCAGTACGCGGGCGCGCAGGAGCTGGCGCAGAAGCTCACCGAGATCTTCCAGGCGCAGCAGCCCACCCAGAAGGGCGGCGTGCCGCGGCAGCTCGGTGTGGCCGAGCCGGTGCAGCCCGGCCAACCGGTGTCGGTCGCCCAGCCGGGGCAGGTGACCGCCCCCAACGCCAGCATGGGCCCGGTGCAGGTCGGCAAGATCATCCCCGAGGAGCGCACGAACAAGCTGATCGTCATCGCCGGCGGCAAGTCGTTCGGGCGGGTGCTCGATCTGATCAAGCAGCTCGACGTGCCTTCGGGAGAGGGCGGGGTCCACGTCCTCTACCTGGAAAACGCCAAGGCCGAGGACGTGGCGTCCACCATGCAGGCGCTGGCGCAGGGCGCCTCGCAGCAGCGGCGCACCGGCGGAGGCCCAACGGGCCCGGCGGTGGGCATGGCGCCCCCGAGCGCGGGCGGTGGACCCGCGGCCAGCGCCGAGCTCTTCAGCGGACAGGTGAAGATCACCGCCGACAAGACCACCAATTCGCTGGTGGTGATCGCCTCCCAGGCCGACTACCGCAACCTGGTCAAGGTGGTGGAGCGCCTCGACATCCGCCAGCGCCAGGTGTTCGTCGAGGCGGTGATCATGGAGGTCAACCTCACCAGCGATCTCAAGGTCGGCGTTTCGACCCACGGCGGCACCGTCATCAACGACGTCAGCTTCCGCGGCACGCGGGGAGACGCGCCGCTGGTGCTGGGAAGCGAGTTGGGTGGCCTCAACTCCCTCGGCGGCTTGCCCTCGCTCGTGAGCCTGGGCGGCTTTCTTGCCGGCATCCAGGGGCCCCCCCTCACCGTGCCCGGCACCGGCATCTCCGTACCGTCCTTCGCCGTCCTGCTCAACGCCCTGCAGACCTCGAGCGACGTCAACGTGATCAGCACTCCGCACGTGATCATCACCAACAACAGCGAGGGCGAGATCACCGTGGGTCAGAACGTCCCCTTCCAGGCGGGCATCTCGCCGCTGGGCGGGCTCAGCTCGCTCGCCAGCTCCCAGACACCCGCCGTCGGCGGCACGGTGACCACGCCGCCGGTCAACTCCAATCTCCTCGGCCTGGGCGGCCTCGGCGGGCTGATCGCCCCCATCCAGCGACAGAACGTCGAGTTGCGCCTGCGCATCAAGCCGCAGATCAACGAGAGCGATTACGTGCGGCTGGAGGTGGACGAGCAGACGGAGGAGATCGCCAGCGCGGACCCGGTCCTGGGGCCCACCACCTCCAAGCGCACCGCCAAGACCACGGTGGTGGCCAAGGACCAGGAGACGGTGGTGCTGGGCGGCCTGATCCAGGAGCGCACCATCCGCGACGTGAAGAAGCTGCCGGTGCTCGGCTCGCTGCCGGTGGTGGGCTGGCTCTTCCGCAACGAGTCGACCCACAAGACCAAGACGAATCTCCTGCTGTTCCTTACGCCCTACATCATTCGCGATCAGAGCGACTATCGCCGCATCTTCGAGCGCAAGATGGCCGAGCGGGCGGAGTTCGTGAAGCGGTTCTACGGCGAAGAGACGGGATACCAGAGCGAGATCGATTACACGCGCAAGCTGGGGCCGCTCGCGCGCGTGCGCCGCGGCGTGACCAGCGAGATGAGCAAGGTGGAGAATGGCGGCACCGGCTCTCCCGACGAA
>DASRTX010000519.1:0-2058 GCA_035655715.1 Myxococcales bacterium
CGGTCACCTCGCTGGTGGTGTAGTGACAGCTCGGCGGCGCGCCGGCGCGCGCGCCCAGCCCGGCGGCGCAGAGCACGGAGGGCAGGAGCAGCCGCTCGGCCATGAGCGCGTCGAGGGCGCCGCGGCGTTGCAGGAAACGCGCGAGGCGCTCCGCCAGCCGGTCCCCTTGCGCCGTCTCCGCCAGGGCGGGCGCCTGGCCCAGCGTCGAGAACGTCACCAGGCTGTGCTCGAACTCCGCGGTGGCCGTGATGGCCCAGCGGCAGCGCCCCACCGAGGAGGCTGGCAGCGGCAGCGGCACCCGCTCCGCCTCGGCGATGACGCCCTGCCGGCGGATGGCGCGCACCACCTGCTCTGCGGCCTCGAGCGCCGCATCGTTGCGCCCTCCGCCCACCGCGGCGATCACGTTCACTTGCCGCAAGAGACCGCGGTGCACCGACCGCAGCGGCGTCAGCGCCGGCGCGGGGTCGAGCGAGGCGACGATCTCGCCCTCCTCGCTGCCGAAGCCCGCCTGCGTCAGGGAAAGGCCGATCTTCAGGCCGAACTGCGCGGCGAACGGCGCCCAGCCCAGGCGCAGATCGTGGAAGGTGGGCGCGCCCTCGGCGTGATTGGGGCCGCGCAGGTGCAGCACCGAAGGCCGGCCCAACAGCGCCAGCGGCCAGGAGAGCGTCCAGAGCACGCGCGCCACTGCGCCGGCATCCGGCAGGTCGAGCACGTGCACGCCGGCCCGCGGGTGCGGCAGCGGGAACTCCACGTCGCCGGTTCGCGACAACAAATCTCGCGCCGCTTCAATATCGCCGCCCAGTTTCACCGCGGCCAGCGCGACCGCCAGGTCCGCGCCCTGGAGCGGTCCGCGCAGCCGTAGCGGCACGCCGGTGGCGAGCGCGAGGCCAATCGCGCCGTCGAGCACCGCCTGGGCTGGATGTTCGCCGAGATCCACCGGGCCGCGCATTCAGGCGGGGGACTCTACCGCGCCGCGCGCGTTCGACAAGGTTCAGGCCGGGCGTCCGTCCACCATGAGATCTCGCAAGCCCGCGGCTCGCGCTGCCGCCACCGCCTGCTGCACCTCCTCCGATGTGACGCCCCGCGTGATCACCGGGAACCGCGAGGCGTGGAAGAGAGGCCGGTACTGCGACATCACATTGACACACAGGTCCGGCGAGACGGCGGCAACCAGCGCCATCACCTGTGCCGGCGCCGCGACGCCCTGCGGCAAGACGAGATGTCGCACGATCACCCGGGCTTGCCGGTGCATCTCCGCCAGCGACTCGCGCAGCGCCGCCGTATACCGCCTGCAGCCAGACAGCTCGAAGGCCACGGCGTCCTCCCCGTATTTCGCGTCGGGGAGGTACACGTCCACGATGCCGTCGAGCAGGCGCAGCGCCGGCACGCTTTCGTAGCCGCCGCAATTCCACACCACCGGCAGCGAGAAGCCGTGCTCCGCCGCCAGCGCGAGCCCGTCCAGCAGCACCGGCAGCACGTGCGTCGGGGTGACGAAGTTGGCGTTGCGGGCGCCGCGCCGCTGGAGGTCGAGCAGGAGCGCCGCGAGCTCCGCCGGGGATGTCCGCCTGCGCCCGCGCCGCTCCAGGGAGAAATCGTGCGTCTCGCAGGTCTGGCAGGCCAGGTTGCAGCCGCCGATCAGCACCATGCCCGAAGGGACCAGCTCCGGCTCTTCGCCGTGGTGGATCCCCGCGCCCGCCAGCCACAGGCCGTCGTCTTCACGGCACGCGCCCGCCGGGCCGCGCGTGCGATCGACGCGGCAGTCGTGCGCGCAGAGATCGCAGCTCGCATAGTGGGCGCGCGCCTCCGCGGCCCGCGCCCTCAGCTCGTGCGGCGACAGCCTCAAACCGGCCTCACCTGCCCGCGCGGCACCACCAACAGCGCGCCGCCCGAGATGCACAGGTCCTGCCCGATGCAGTGCGAAGAGGCGTCGCTGGCCAGCCAGAGCGCGGCGTTGACCACGTCGTCCACCTCTGCCACGCGCTTGTTGGGCAGCGTGGGCACGAGCAAAGGGCCAATGCGCTTGAGCGACTCCTCCGCCATCGGCGTACGCACCCAGCC
>DASRTX010000520.1:0-5967 GCA_035655715.1 Myxococcales bacterium
CGCTGCGGAGCGTCTCGGTCCCGCCGACGCGCTCGTACTCCCCCTGCTGGAGGATGCGGAGGATCTTCGCCTGGGCGGGCGCGGGGAGCTCGCCGACCTCGTCGAGGAAGACGGTGCCGCCCGCGGCGCGCTCGAAGCGGCCGGGCTTGCGGCGGTCGGCGCCGGTGAAGGCGCCCCGCTCGTGCCCGAACAGCTCGGACTCCAGAAGCTCGCTGGGCAGCGCCGCGCAATTGATCTTCACGAACGGTTTGCCCCGGCGGGGGGAGCGATCGTGCAGCGTGCGCGCGATCCCCTCCTTGCCCACGCCGCTCTCGCCGCGGATGAGCACCGGAACGTCGGTCTCGGCGACGCGATCGACCATGTCCCAGATGCCCAGCATGGAGGGGCTGGAGGCGACGAAGTCCTGGGGCACGCCACGCCGCACCTCGCCGCCGCGTTGGGAGGCGTGGGCTTGCGCTACCACCGCCGGCGGCTCGGAGGGCCGAACGGCGGGGACGATGGCCACGGCCTGCGGTTCGTCGGCCAGAGGAGGACGCGATGCCGCGCAGCAGCGTTCGATGGCCTCGCGCAGCTCCTCCGGCTCGATGGGCTTGACCAGGTAGTCGCTGGCGCCCAGCCGCATCGCCTTGACCACGGCCTCCTTCTCGTCCATGGCCGAGAGCGCGATCACCGGCGCCGTGCCGCCTTCCGAACGATACCGGGCGAGCACGTCGAATCCGTCCAGCACCGGCATGCGGAGATCGAGGAGCACTGCCTGCGGGGGCGCCGCGGCGCCAGCCAGCCACTCCAGCCCGGCTTTTCCGTCGGCCGCCGCAAAGGCGTGATAGCCGATGCGGCCGAGAAGCTCGACCAGGATCTCCCGCGCGGCCTCGTCGTCGTCGATCACCAGCACCTGATTCGGCGGCTGCAGCATTTCTCCCTCATCCCCGGATCGACCGTGTGGCAGTGAACACCAGACGGTCTTTTTTTCCGACGGGGGCCTTTTTGGCGCTCCCGGAGGGCAGACGAGCAAGCGATGTGCCAGAGTGTGGAGCGCGCCGGCCCGTCAGGGAACTCGCTTCCACAGCGCGCGCAAGGCGGCGTTGACGGGCCGCTGCCCTTCCAGGTTCACGGCGTGGCCCACCTCGGGAAGGATGAGCAGTTCGGCTCCGGGAATCAGCCGCGCGAGCTCCTCGCCGTTGGCGCGCGAGGAGAGCTGGTCCAGCTCCCCGTGGATGACGAGCGTCGGGACGCGGAGTCCGGGCAGCCGTTCCCGCGTGTCGTGACCCAGCGCGGCATCCACCTGCCCGACGAATCCCTGCGGCGGCTGTTGCGGCTGCGTGGAAGCGAAGCGCAGCGCGGCCCGCACGTTGGCCTCGCCGCGCCAGAACCTGTCGGTGAAGAGCCAGCAATAGGCCTGCAGCTCCCAAGCCTTGCGCAGCGCCGGGTCGGCGTACGCCACGGGATAGAGAGCACGCCATGACTGCAGCAATGCCCGCCCCCGCGGAGACTGGGCGGCGAAGGTGGAGAGCAGCGCCAGGGAGCGCACGCGATCGGGATGCTCGAGCGCCAACTGCTGGGCCACGCCGCCCCCCAGGGACAGCCCGACCACGTGCGCGCGCGAAACGTCCCCGGCATCCAGGACCGCGAGGGCGTCGGCTGCCATCTGGCGGGTGCTGTACGGTCCCGGCGGCACGTCGCTCTGCCCCACGCCGCGGCCGTCGGGCGCGAGGCTGCGATGCGTCTGGGCGAAGTGCGCGAGCTGCACCGCCCAGGCGGCGGCAGGCGCGTTCAGGCCCTGCAGCCAGAGGACGGGATCGCCCTTGCCCTGGTCGAGGTAGTGGAGGCGCGCGCCGTCTTCCGCGGTGACCCACATGAGGCGGGAGGTTTACATGAGACCGCGGAGTCGTGCAGGTGCTCGGCACGAATTCGTGCACGAAGTCGAGCACGCGCACGTGCACGTGCCCGGTTTTCCGGTCAGGAGTGGAAGCTGCGAGCGGCGAGCAGCCCCAGGGCGGCGGCGGCAGCGCCGGCGGCCAGTTTGCCCAGATTCATCCGCGCCCACAACTCCGCGCTGCGCGTCCTGGCGCGCGCATCGAAGTCTCCGTGCGCGCCGCGATCTCCCGGAAGCGGCGCGACGAGGTTGTCGCGGCGCGAGAGGGGATCGATGGGCCTGTTGTCCATCTGCGAGTCCCAGCCGGCGCGCGCGAGATACCTGTCGAGCAGCCCGCCGACGAACTTCTG
This sequence comes from Myxococcales bacterium, assembly GCA_035655715.1. GTDB lineage: Bacteria > Myxococcota > Myxococcia > Myxococcales > 40CM-4-68-19 > 40CM-4-68-19. Next base: position 2,224 of record DASRTX010000520.1, read on the forward strand.
GGCGGCGATGGCCTTGGCGGCGCTGAAGCCCACCCACATCTCCCGGCGCGGGTGCATGGCGAGATGGAGCGCCGCACGCGCGATCACCTCCGGCTGGTAGATGGGCGGCACCGGCTGCGGATGCCGCGGCAGCCGCGTCCGCACCACGTCGAACTGCGGCGTATTCACGGCGGGGAGCTGCAGCATGCAGACCTTCACGCGGCTCCGGTCATGGATCAGCTCGCAGCGCAGCGAGTCGGTGAACCCGCGGATGGCCGCCTTGGAAGCGCAGTAGGCGCTCTGCAACGGGATGCTGCGGTAGACCAGTGCGGAGCCGATCTGGAGGATCACGCCGCTGTTCGCCTGTGCCATGTAGCGCAGCGCCGCCAGCGTGCCGTGCACCGTGCCCAGGTAGTTCACCTCGGTGACGCGCCGATACTCTTCGGGCGTCATCTCCACCACGGGCGAGAAGACCGAGACCATGGCGTCGTTCACCCAGGTGTCGATGCGACCCCACCGCTCGACGACGGCACGCGCGGCCACCTGGACCTGCGAGGCGTGCGACACGTCCGCCGGCAACACGAGCGCCTCGCCACCCGCCTTGTGGATCTCCTCGGCGGCGGCCTCGAGCCCGTCCTTGCCGCGGGCGATCAGGCCGACCTTGGCGCCGGCCGCGCCGAAGGCTCGCGCGATGGCGCGGCCCACTCCAGAAGATGCGCCGGTGACTGCCACCACCTGATCGGAGAGCGGACGCCTGGACATGCGGGAAATCTGGCACTCAACCGACCGGCCGGCCCGCCTGCCCGCTCCCCGGGCGGTTACATGTACTGCCCGCCGTTGATGTTCAGCTGGGCGCCGGTGATCCAGTCCCCCTCGGTGCAGAGGAAGCGGACCAGCCTCGCCACCTCGTCCGCATCGCCGAAGCGGCCCAGCGGGATCCGCCCCTTCACCGCCTCCTTCGCCGCCTGCGGCATGGAGGCGATCATGTCGGTGTCCACGAAGCCCGGGCAGATGGCGTTGACGGTCACGCCGTACTTCGCCACCTCCTGCGCCACGCTCTTGGTGAAGGCGATGACTCCGGCCTTGGCCGCGGCGTAGTTGGCCTGCCCGAATGCGCCGGTCTGGCCGATGATCGAGGCGATGTTGAGGATGCGGCCCCAGCCGCGCGAGATCATCGGCTCGAGCGCGGCCTTGGTGCAGTGGAAGACGGAGTCGAGGTTGGTGTGGATGACCTCATCCCACTCCGACGCGCTCATCTTCCGGATGCTCTTGTCGCGGTTGACGCCGGCGTTGTTGACCAGGATGTCCACCGGGCCCAGCTGCCTTGCGGCCTGCTCCAGCAAACGGTGGCAATCCTCGGGCCTGGACACGTCGGCCTGGAAGACGCCCACGCGACTGCCGCCGCGCTCGAACTCGGCGGCCAGCCCGTCGGCTTGCTCGCGGCCGCGGCAGTAATGGACGGCCATGTTGGCGCCCTCGGCGGCGAGCGCGCGCGCGATCGCCTTGCCGATGCCGCGCGACGAGCCCGTGACCACCGCCACCTTGCCGGAGAGGCGCTTGTGCACCGATCCGTTCACCTGGGTCCTCTCACCCGCCTGCTTCTCGACGTCTCGGGCAAGGCGCATCTTACACCTCCTCCAGCGAGCTACGGTGGGTACGGGTGTGCAGGCGCGCAAGCGGGCGCTTACGTAGGTGTGCGAAGCATCAATTCCTTCGCCCTGATCAGGACGCGGTCGATCATCTTCTCCGTCAGCTTCCCGGTGTTCGTGTTCTGCTGGCTCACGTGGTAGCAGCCCAGCAGCACGGGGCCCGCGGGGATGCGCGCCTCGGCGCCGTGCCCGAAGAGCGGGCGCGGCCGCGGCACGGCCAGCCCCCTGCGAGCAAAGTGCAAAAGGGCGGCGCCCCAGCCGATGGCGCCCAGCGCGAGAACCACCCGCACCTCGGGCAGCAAGGAGACCTCGCGGTCGAGCCAGGCACTGCACCTGTCCAGCTCCAGAGGCAGCGGCTTGTTCGCCGGCGGCGCGCAGCGGCAGGGGGCGCTGATGAAGGCACCCCGGAGCGCGAGGCCGTCGTCCTTGTGCACGCTGGTGGGCTGGTTGGCGATGCCCGCGCGGTGGAGGGCCGCATAAAGGAAATCGCCGCTGCGATCTCCGGTGAACATGCGCCCGGTGCGGTTGGCGCCGTTGGCCGCCGGCGCCAGCCCGACGATGAGCAGCCGCGCCTTCGCATCTCCGAAGCCCGGCACCGGCCGCGCCCAGTACGTCCAGTCGCGAAAGCGCTTCACCTTGACGCGCGCCACCTCCTCGCGCCACGCCACCAGGCGCGGGCAGGCCCGGCATTCGATCAACTCCCGGTGCAAGAGCGCGAGCTTGCGCGTGCTCAAGAGCCGCGCGTGCCGCCCCGCCCGCCGCCGCGCTGAGAGCCGCGCGGCATGTTCTGCGCCGGGCCGCGCATGCCGAACCCGCTGCGGCCCTGCGCCTCCTTGCCGTGCGGAGTGCTGCGGAAGCCGCCCCCGGCGCCGAACTTGCCTCCGCCGCCGGCCTTCTCCTCCGCCTCGTTGACCTTGAGCGCGCGGCCGCCGAAGTCCTTGCCGTCCAGCTCCTCGATGGCGGCCTTCGCCTCCTCGTCGCTGTCGAGGTCCACGAAGGCAAACCCGCGGGAGCGGCCGGTGTCCTTGTCGCTGATCATCTTCACCGAGCGCACCGTGCGGTTCGCGCCGGCGATCAAGTCCTTCACCTGCCCCTCGGTGGTGTCGAAGGGGAGGTTTCCCACGAACAGGCGAGCCATGGAGGCCGTCCTTTCTTTCGGCGCCTGGATGTTAGTCCAGAACGAAGCGATGCGCATCGCCGGCCGCGCTGTGGCATCTTGCCGACGGGACGACGACGATGAACGAAGCCGTGCGCCTGCGGGGCGCGACCAAGCGCTTCGGCGCCTTCACGGCGCTGGATCACGTCGATCTCGACGTCTACCGCGGCGAGGTGTTCGCCCTCTTGGGGCCCAACGGCGCCGGCAAGACCACGCTCATCAGCCTGGTAGCCGGCACCGCGCTCGCCAGCGAAGGTACGGTGGAAGTGCTCGGCCGCGACGTGGTGCGCGACTACCGCTTCACCCGCCGCGCGGTGGGCCTCGTGCCTCAAGAGATCAACTTCGATCCCTTCTTCACCGTCGAGGAGACGCTCCGCTTCCAGGCGGGCTACTTCGGCGTGCAACTCACCGACGCCCGCATCGAGGACGTGCTGGGCAACCTGGGCCTGCTCGACAAGCGGCACGCCAACACCCGCGCGCTCTCCGGCGGCATGAAGCGGCGCCTGCTCATCGCCAAGGCGCTGGTGCACCGGCCGCCGGTGCTCTTCCTCGACGAGCCCACCGCCGGCGTGGACGTGGAGCTGCGGCGCGATCTCTGGGCCTACGTGAAGCGGCTGGCGGCGGAGGGCGCCACGGTGGTGCTGACGACCCACTACCTGGAGGAAGCCGACGAGCTGGCCGACCGCATCGGCGTGATCAAGAACGGCCGGCTCCTGGTGGTGGAGGACAAGCAGGAGCTGATCGCCCGCTACAGCAAGCGCACCATCCGGCTCGCGCTGGAGCAGCCGGTGCGCGATCTCCCCATCTTGCTGGCGCAGGCGGGCGCCGCGCTGGCGGAAGGTGGGGCCACGGTGGTCCTCACGCCGCGCCTCGGCGAGACGCTCTCCGTGCCGTTGCAGGCCGTGGCCGCGTCGGGCCTGCGCGTCGCCGACGTGCAGACGCGCGAGCCGCGGCTGGAGA
>DASRTX010000521.1:0-11631 GCA_035655715.1 Myxococcales bacterium
CGCGACCCCGCCCGGTCCACAGCGGCTATCGCGCGTGCAACGCCGGTGCAGGCGTTTTCTCCGCGCGGCAGATGTTTCGCCTCGGCCCGAGGCGGCACAGTCCGCCGCGGGCCTCGCAATCAGAGCCTCCACCCCACCCGCAGCAGCCACACCGAGGGCGCGACCACCGGGGCATCCTCGGCCGGCGGCAAAGCCGTGAAACGCCCGGAAGCCAGCGGGTCGGTCCAGCCCGCCGGCAGATGCTCGAGCGCGTGGTGGCGGTAGTTGGTGAGCACGTAGCGGACTGCGTTTCTCGCCTCGCGCGGCGTCTTGAGCGGACGCGCATGAAAGCGATCGGCGAAGACGCCGCCGCTCCGCCCCGACAGCGCATTGAGGCGGCGCGCCAGCCGGATGGCCAGCCCCTGCATCCCGCGAGAGAGCGCGGTCAGGCTTTCCGCCTCGACGATCAGGTGCAGGTGGTTGCCCTGGATGGAGTAGTGGACGATGCGCACGCCGAACCGGTCGCGCGCCGCGCGGAGAGCGTCCTCGACGATCTTCGCGCGTTGATACGAGCGCAGGTACCCCACGCCCGGCCGCATTCGCATCGTGACGTGTACAGGATGCCGCGCCTCGAAGTCGGCACGGCGAAGGTGCGGGACACCGGGACCGACGAGGCCAGGATGCGGCCGCGTCGGCGGTCTTCCCGCCCCCTTGCGCTTGCCTCCCCACTCGGGAAGTTTCAAGGCCATCTGGCGTGCCATCGCCAAACTTGAATAGCAGATTTATTTCATCAGTGCAAGCCCCCAGAAGCAAGGATCCTTGGTTGCTCAAAGACAGGAAAGAGACGGGTTCTTACGGTTGGGTCAGCTTTCGCTGCACCCGGTTGGGCGCGGAAACCGATGCCCGCACCTCGGGTCCCTTCGTGAAACACGGTCCCTTGCTGGCCGTACTATCGCGTCGGCGTACATGCCCTTTCTGCACAGCATGGGGCCTCGAGCCACCCGCTGGGGTTTCTTCTTCGTCTGGACGATGGTCGCGATGGGCGCGGCCGGCTCCTTCTCGGCCCTTCTCGCGTCGCGCGAGCTGTGGCGATCCTTTCGCGCGCCTGGCGTCCTTGTGGTCGAGGTCGTAGCGGCCTGTCCCGTCAAGCCCCGTTTCATTGCTTTCGGTTGTCGGACTCAGGATCCCGGCGCTCCACGAGGTTGGTCACCGTTCTGTCCGATGTACGTTTGCGTGAGCGCCCCAAAACGGTTGCGGCGAATGCGACCGAAGCGAACAAGGCCCCAGACCCCATCGCAATCCAGAGCACGCCGACACTTCTCCGCCAGGATGAATATGCCTCCTCCGTGAAGCCCCCAGGGACCCCGACCCGCTCAAATGCAACCAGCTGAGGATGGCCGTCCTCGCGCAGCACAGCCGCCCAACTCACCAGTCCACGGGAGGCGCAAGCTTCTCGGACGTATCGAAGGTACGAAGCTGGCTGGATGAACTTCATTCCATCGCGCACGTTGGGGACCCGCAGGACGACTTGAACGGGTCCCCACGATGGAGTGTGCTCTTCGCATCCGAGGAGCTCACTGCTGCCCGTGACGATTGCCCTGGTCGGCTTTGCCAGACCCTCACGGATCATCGCCGCGCCGCCAAGGGCCAACAGGACCGCAACGGCGATCAAGCCGAGTTGTTCGCCTTTAGTGCCTGGCACGGACCATGAAGAGGCGTCGGGGACCGGGGTGCCCGATGATGCTGCCTCGATGCGTTCGCGGATCCATATCGCGTTCGGATGCTCGAAACCGATGAGTCTGTCCGCCCGAGGTAGCGGAAAGGAAATCACTCTGCCAAAGGGCGTGTCTAGCCGGAACAGAACGCCGCACTGAGAGCTGTAATGGTTCTGGACGGCGGCTACGTCCTTCCAATTGATTTTCTCGAAGCGATCTCTACGGACCAAGATCAGGCCGACGTCGTCCCCCCAGACATCGACGAATCTGCGCACCCGCCACTCGAGCGCCATGACCAAAGCGCCGGAACAGGCGACGGCAACCCAGAAACCGAAATTCGTGATCCCGATGCGGACGGCGAGGAAAAGTAGAAGCAGGCCCAAGTAGATCGACGCGACCGCTGGAAAGGTGTACTCGCGCGGATCCCGCCCACTGAGCTGCTTCATCTGGCCGCTGGTGGGGTCGCGCCCGATGTCAGGCGATTGGCGAAGGGCGAAGCGTGGGCGGGCCGCCATCTCGAACGCCAGTCCCTAATTCTTGTCGTCCTGCAGCCCGAAAAAGGTCTGGATGGAAGAGAGGATCTCGTTCCTCTCCTCCTTCACCCGCCGCTTGCGCGCCTCGGCGTCCAGCCCTTCCCGCACCGCCGCCAACTCCACCCGCCGTCGCGCCATCACCTGCGAGATGCTCTCCACCATGTCGGGGCGGTTGCGCAGCACCGCTTTGAAGACGTCCTTGTCGATCCGGTAGCACTCCACCTCGGTGGCCGCGATCACCGACGCCGTGCGCCGCTCGCCGGTCATCACGCCCATCTCGCCGAAGACGTTGGGCGCGCACATGCGCGAGACCACCTTCTCCCCCCCGCCCTCGCCGCGCACGCGCACCTCGCAGTCGCCCTTGGTGAGCACGTAGAGCCAGTGTGCCGCGGAGTCCTGGCGGGTGATGATCTCGCCGCGCCCGAACGGCGCCGGCCGCATCCCCTCCGCCAGCCGGTTGCGGTCCTCGTTGGAGAGCCCCGCGAACATCTCGATCTGCTCCAGCACGGTGGTCCGGTGCTGCAGCTCGCGCTGGACCTTGCGCTCCTTGTGCTGCGGATCGTCCACCGACACCCAGATGGCCTGCCCGGGCACGGCCAGCGGAATGCCGGCGCGCTTGAGGGCCACGTAGATGCGCACGCGCACCGCCGAGGAGGTGGGATCGTCCGCGGCCAGCTCGGTGAGCCAGTAGCGGACGGCGTAGTAGCCCATGCTGTCGCCGCCCTGGCGGGCGAAGTCGTAGCAGATGCAGTGCGGAGCCGGGAACGCCGCCATGCCGGGGATGGGAGTCGACTGCAGCGCATCGTCCACCACGTTGATCACTTCCTCGGGCGAGTAACGGAAGTCGACGTTGAAGTAGACCCACATCCGGTGCTGCACCGGCTGGTCCTGCCGCTGCCCGAGGATGATGATGTTCTCGCCCAGCAGCACCGAGTTGGGGACGATGATGGTGTCCCAGTTGCGCGTCTCCACCACCGTGTGCCGCCAGCGGATGGCGACGATGCGGCCCTGCTGCCCCGAGGAGAGCTGCAGCCAGTCGCCCACGTGGATGGAGTCGTCGAGCTGCAGGGCGATGCCTCCCAGCACGTTGCCCAGCGTGGCCTGCAGCGAGAGGCCCAAGACCACCGTCACCACCGCCGAGGTGGCGATGATGCCGGAGAGCTGCACGCCGCTGCGGTGGAGGATGCCGACGAACGCCAGGATGTAGGCCGCGCCCACCGCAAGGTCGTGGACGATGTTCGCCACCTCGATGCGCAGCGCCAGCAGCACCAGGTCGAAGAGCAGGATGGCGACGAAGTCGATGATCACCAGCACTTCGAAGAGGTCGGCGAGGAACCACACCCGCCGCGACCACCCCTCCGCATGCACGAGGCCGAGGATGGCCGCGAACATGAAGGTGGTCAGGTAGAGCATGAAGAGGATGGTGACGCGCTTGATGCGCTTGCGGCGGCGCGGGTCGACCTTGCCGATCAGCGCGGCCAGCGCCACCAGGATTGCGGCCAGCAAGAGCAGCGTCCAGGGCGAGGCGTAGCCCAGCCACTGCCGCGCGCGCGGCGCCGGCGCGGGAAAAGCGAACGGATCCTCGTTCGGATCCAATTGCGTGGCCACGATCACCGCGCCGGCCCCGGCGGCGGCCGCGGCGGCGTTGTTCTGCTGGCTCTGCTGCGCGGATGCCGAAGGGTCGGGGTCCGCGCGCGCACCGGCCGACAGCGCGAGGCACAGGAGGATCAGCGCTCTCACTGGATGTTGTAGACCTCGTCGAGCTCGCAGACGTGCAGGTAATCGAGCCGCAGCGCGCGCACCTCGGCCTTCACCTCGCCGATCACCGCCGGCTTCAGGTGGTAGAGGTAGACCTTGGCGCCGCGGCGGTCGAGCTTGGCGAGCTCGCTCATCACCGTCCTCGGCGTCAGGTGGCCGGAGATGTCCGCCAGCCACTGCATGCTGTTGGGAAAGCTCAGCTCGAGGAAGAGGGCCTTGAGGTTGGGCGTCGCGTTGACGGCCTTCCACAGCTCGTCGGTGGGGCCCGTGTCCCCGGAGAAGGCGATGGCACCGTCCCGCCCTTCGATGATGTACCCCACCGAGTACACGGGGTGATGCACGGGGATGGCACGGATGCGCAGCCCCTGGCAGGTCACCGGCTTGCGCACTTCCAAGGTCTGGAAGGCGACCACCGGCTTCTCCCGCGTGGGAATGATGCGGAAATCGGGCCAGACGCGGTTGTTGAACACGTCCTTGTCCATCGCCTCCATGGTCTCGGGCGGACCATGGATGACCACCGGCTTGTCGCGCTTGCCGACCAGCAGATCGGTCATCATCGGCACGTCCTTGACGTGATCGAAGTGCGAATGGGTGAGGAAGATGTCGTCGATCTCGAGGATCTCCTCGAGCTCCAGGGCGGAGGTGATGGCTCCGCCGTCGATGGTCAGCCGCCCGTCGATCAGGAAGCAGGTGGTGCGATGCCGGGGAAGCTCACCGCCGTGGCAGCCGAGGACCCTGATCTTCATCCTAGTCCCCGAACCGCTCTTTCATCTCGAGAAACTCGAGATACTTCTGCATCTTGCCCGTATCGGGCACCACCACGCCCTCCGGCACCAGCGCGATGATGCGCGCCTTTGCGGCCTTGCCCACCGCCTCCTGCACCTCTTCGGCGGAAACGCCCATGCGGCCGTGCAGTTCGGCCAGGTTCACCGTCACCAGCTTGCCCTGGGGCGTCTCCTTGCCGCGCTTGTGGGCGGCCTGCAGCAGATGGTGGACCACGCGGCTGTTGGGGTCGCGCATGAGGAGATTTTCAATCTGCTCGTCCGCCTCCTGCAGCCGGTCGGAGAGCTTCTTGATCAATCGCACCGCGATCTCCACGTTGCCGCGGATCATCGCCTCGAAGGTGCGCGGGTCGATGACCAGGAGCTTGGCGTCCTCGTGGATGGTCGCGCCCGCGGAGCGCGGCTTGTGGTTCAAGATGCTCATCTCACCGAAGAATTCCCCCGCGCCCAAGGTGGCGAGGATCTTCTCGTTCCCGCGCACCGTCTTGGTGATGTTCACCTTGCCGGCCTGGACGACGTACATCTCCTTGCCGGGCTCGCCCTCGCGAAAGAGCACCTCGCCGCGCTTGAACTCCTTGCCGAATCGCTGGAACAGCGCGTCCTCGCCGGCCATGCAGAATTCCTATCAGTGGTGTCGATGAGCGGTCAATTTAAGTAAGCGTGACGGAAATCACGTCTCTTCTCACTTGTGTGCCATGCGGTAGACCCCATTCCAGCGCGGCCCTGGCGGGGCATCCGACATCTCGTCGCACCTTCTCACGAACAGTGCGCTGGGACCGTCCGCGGGGAAGCGCAGGAGCAGCGATTCGAATTGCAGCCGCGCCTCGGCGAACTTCTGTTGCCGGTAGAGCCGCAGGCCCTCGGCAAACCCTTCCAGGAGCGGAATCTCCTCGGGGCGCGGCGCACCGCGTCGGCGCAGCTCGTAGAGGCGCACGGGCTCGTCCCGGCCCTTGACCTGCACGTCGTCGAGCTCGCGCACGGTGTAGGCGGCCGGGTCCCCCAGCGCGGCGCGGGCCAGCGACAAGGTGGAATCGGACACCAGGATGTGGGTGCCGTACTCCTTGTTCAGCCCCTCCATCCGGCTGGCCAGGTTCACGTTGTCGCCCATCACCGTGTAGTTGAAGCGCTGCTGCGAGCCCATGTTGCCCACCACCATGGGCCCCGAGTTCACCCCGATGCCGACGTCCACCTCGGGCAGCGACGGGTTCTCGATGCGCCACTTCTCGCGCATGCGCCGGAGCGTCTCGATCATCTCCAGGGCCGCGTCACAGCCGTGCACCGCGTGCTGATCGGCGGCCACGGGCGCGCCGAAGAAGGCCATCACCGCGTCGCCGATGTACTTGTCGAGCGTGCCGCGCCTGCGCAGCACGATGTCGGTCATGGGCGAGAGGTATTCGTTGAGCAGGTGGACCAGCGCCGCCGGCGAAAGCTTCTCGGAGATGCCGGTAAATCCCCTGATGTCCGAGAAGAGCACGGTGAGGACCTGCTCCTTGCCGCCCAGCTGGAGCTTCTCGGGCTGCTGGAGCATCTCCTCCATCACCTCGGGGTTGAGGTAGAGGCGGAAGGCCTTGCGCAGCTGGCGCTTGTCGCGCTCCTCGGTGGCGTAGCGGTAGACGGTGACCAGCATGAACATGGAGCCCAGCTCCACCAGCGGCACCGCGGCGAACACCTCGTACCCGGCCCAGAAGGCGGCGCTCGAGGCGACCCAGACCGCCGCGGCCGCGGCAGCCAACACAGGCAGTGCGTGGTTGACCTTCACGCGGGCGAAGACGAAGGCGAAGAGCAGCGCCAGCGCCAGCGCCACCAGCACCTCGGCGAGGTCGACGGTGAGGCCGCGCCGCAGGAAGCGCTGGGAGAGGATGCTCTCCACCGCGTTGGCGTGCGTCTCCACCCCCGGGGTGATCTTGTTGAGCGGCGTCACCCGCTGGTCGAAGGTGCCCTGGGCGGTGGCGCCGACCAGCACGATCTTGCCCTTCAGCTCCGCGTCGCGGCGGCCCTCCATGATGTCAGCGATGGAGTAGTTGGCGAAGGCGCCGTCGGAACCGGCGTAGTTGATGGTCATGAGGCCGCGGCCGTCCACCGGCGCGCGCAGCTTGCCGCCGAAGTCCAGGTAGTCGAGCAGCGCGCCTTCCTCCGGCGTCTGCGTCACCGGGATCACGTCGGAGGCGCGCAGGCCCAGGGCGATGGCGGCCAGCGCGGTGTCCAGCGACGGGTAGTAGCGATCGCCGATGCGCATGGCGAGGGCGGTGTGGCGGATGACGCCGTCGAAGTCGGGCAGGTTGTTGAAGTAGCCCATCCACCTCGCGCCGCGGATGATGGGTTGCAGCGGCGGAGTGAAGCCGGCGTACTGCTTGATCCAGGTCAGCTTGAGCGGCGTGGCCATCGGGCTGTCGGGCCGCTCTCGCCATTCCGGCTGGTGGATCTGCATGGACCCGAAGCGGGTGAGCTGCCCGGCCAGCTCTTCGCCGCGGATCGCGCCCAGCTCGGCGCTGGTGAGCATGACCACGCCGATCACCACCTTGTCGGCGGCCCGCGCCACCGCCTCGCCCATCACCGTGTCGGGATCGTCGCCGCCCAGGTCGTGGTCCAGCTCGGCGCCGTACTCCTCGTGCTGGCGGATGAGCGTGTCGAAGGCCCCGCGCGAGGCCGTCAGCTTCTGCGCCCCGTCCGCGAGCCGCCCCTTCGCGGTCTGGTAGATGGGCCCGGCCTCCGGCTTCACCTCGCGCTTGAGCAGCTGCAGGGCCGAGGCGGCGCCGGCGATTGCCGACTCGGCCTCGTCGAAGTGCTCCACCGCCTCCCGGTTCTTCGGCGCCGCCAGCGAGATGTCCTCGAAGCGCTTGCGGTAGCGCTTGGCGCCGGCGAAGCGGCCACCCAGATCCTCGTCGGAAAAGCTGATGTCGAAGCCGATGGCCGCGGCGCCGGCGCCGTTCAGCTTGTCGATCAGCGACGCGATCACCCGACGGTCCCAGGGAAACCGGCCGAACTTGGCGATGGCCGCCTCGTCCACCGCGGCGATGACCACGCGCCCCGACTGCCGCGGCCCGCGCAGCTTGGTCCGCTGCGCGAAGCGCAGGTCGATCAGCTCCTCCTCCAGCCGCGTGAGCAGCGGGATGTCGGTGCGCCCGGCCAGCTGCAGGACGTGCAGCGCGGCGAAGAGGAGCCCCGTGAAGAGGCCGATGCGGAAGGCGGTGATGCGCGTGAGCGCCCGCACGAGGCGTCGCATCGGCGCAAGGTACAACAGGCGCGGGCACTCTCCTTAGCGCGACACCAGGAACACATCGGCGCACATCGCTGCTTGGTGTGGATTCCCCGCGCGAACCTGTCTAAGGTGCGCGCGCCATGGCCGAAAAGGGGCTCACCTACCGCGACGCGGGCGTGGACATCGACGAGGGCGACGCCCTGGTGGAGCGCATCAAGCCGCACGCCCGGCGCACCGCCCGCCGCGAGGTGCTGGCCGGCGTCGGGGGGTTCGGCGGGCTCTTCGAAGTTCCCCGCGGCTACACCGAGCCGGTGATGGTGGTGGGCACCGACGGCGTGGGCACCAAGCTCAAGCTCGCCTTCCTGGCGGGACGGCACGACACCGTGGGCATCGACCTGGTGGCGATGAGCGTCAACGACGTGGTGGTGTGCGGCGCGGAGCCGGTGGTGTTCCTCGACTACTTCGCCACCAGCAGGCTGGATGCCGCAGACGCCGAGCAGGTGATCAAGGGCATCGCAGAGGGCTGCGTGCGCGCCGGCTGCGCCTTGATCGGGGGCGAGACCGCCGAGCTGCCCGGCTTCTACGCGCAGGGCGAATACGACCTCGCCGGATTCTGCGTGGGGGTGGTGGAGAAGAGCCGCATCCTCGACGGATCGAGAGTCAAGGCGGGCGACGTGGTCCTGGGCCTTGCCTCCAGCGGCCTGCACAGCAACGGTTTCTCCCTGGCCCGCAAGGTCTTCGAGAAGAGCCTCACGCCGCAGCTCGCGCAGGAGCTGCTCGAGCCGACCCGCATCTACGTGAAGGACTGCCTGGCGCTGCGCGACGCGCTCGACGTGCACGCCTTCGCCCACATCACCGGCGGCGGCCTTCCCGGCAACCTCCCCCGCGTGTTGCCGGCGGAGCACCGCGCCGTGCTGAAGCGGGGCACGTGGCCGGTGCCGGCGGTGTTCGATCGCATCCAGAAAGCCGGCAACGTCGCCGACGCGGAGATGCTGCGCACCTTCAACATGGGCGTCGGCATGTGCGCGGTGGTCTCGCGCGCCGACCTGGCCCGCGCGCTGGAGCTGCTCGCCAAGCGGGGACAGGCCGCGTTCGAGATCGGCGTCGTCGAGAGCGCACCGGGGCTGGCCGAGCCCGAGGTGGTATGCGCCTAGGCGTCCTTGCCTCGGGCTCCGGCTCGAATCTGCAGGCCATCCTCGATGCGTGCGCGTCGGGCCTCTTGCCGGCGCAGGTGGCGGCGGTGGTCTGCAACGTGCCGGAGGCGCGGGCGCTGGAGCGGGCGCGGCGCGCGGGCGTCCCGGCGGTGCTCCTTTCCCACCGGCGCTTCGGCTCGCGCGAAGAGTACGACCGCGAGCTGGTGGCGGTGCTGCGGAGCCACGGCGTGGACCTGGTGTGTCTGGCCGGCTTCATGCGCCTGCTCACCACCGAGCTGCTGCGAGCCTTCGAAAATAAGATACTGAATATCCATCCGAGCCTCCTGCCCGCCTTCCCCGGCATGCATGCCGTGCGGCAGGCGCTGGCGGCGGGAGTCCGAGTCTCCGGATGCACGGTGCACGTCGTCGACGAGGGCACCGACACGGGTCCCATCCTGGTCCAAGCCGCCGTCCCGGTGCTCGACGGCGACACCGAGGAGACGCTGGCCGCGCGCATCCTGGTCCAGGAGCACCGCTGCTACCCGCGCGCGCTGGCGCTCTGGGCGCAGGGACGCGTGCACCTCGAAGGCCGGCGCGTGCGCATCGACGATGCCGGGGGAAATCCCGCCCGCACGCTCTCGTCCCCGGAGCTGACCGACGCATGACCCTCCTCGAGATTCAGCGCTGATGGCTCCCGCTCCTGCAAAGCCCGCATCCAAGCGCCTGTACGACGTGGCGGTGCTGGGGCCCGACGTGGGTGGCGCCGCCACGGCGGCCCTGTGCGCCCGCCGCGGTCTGCGCACGCTGCTCGCCACCCTGGGACCGGTTCAGGTGGCCCGCGAGAGCGACGGGTGGCTGTTGCCCTCGGCCGCCTCCATCCTCCCGCCGCTGCGCCAGCTCAATGGCGCGGTGGGGGTGCTGGACGAGCTGGGCGTCGGCACCGACTTGCACCGGCAGGGGGCGGGGCCCAACTCCTTCCAGATCCTCAGCGACAAGCTGCGGCTCTCGCTGCCGGTCGAGCCGCACCGGCGCAAGGCAGAGCTGCGGCGCGAGCTATCGGAGGCGAACGCCACCGAGACGGAGGCAGGGCTGGATGCGCTGGAGGCGCTGGGCCGCGGCTGGGATCCCTTCGTGATGGAGCCGCCGCCGTGGCCGCCGCGCAGCTTCTTCGAGCGGCGCCGCGCGCACAAGCTGCTCCCCAAGCCGCCGGCCATCCCCGAGGGCCTGGTGGGCGAATGCCTGCACGCGCTGGCCCCCTTCGCCGCCTCGCTGCCCGGCGACTTCGCGCCCGAGTCGGTGGCGCGGGAGGCGGCGGCCCTGCTGCGGATGCCGCTGCGCATCTTCGGCGGGGCGGCCCAGCTGGCCGAGCTGCTCCGGCAGAAGTGCGAGGGCGCCGGTGGCGAGGTGATCGCCGACCAGCCCGCGGCGGACCTGCGCGAGGAGAAGAAAGGGTTCGTCTTCCAACTCGATGGATCGGAAGTGCGCGCTGCCTGCGTGGTCCTGGCCTGTTCGTCGGAGCGCATCGCCGCGCTGACGCAGGGCGGGGGCCGGGTGGAGCGCAAGCTGGCGGAGGAGGCCGCGCTGCCGGTGGAGCGGAAGATCGCCCTCGCCCACTTCGTGGTGAGGCCGGAAGGGCTGCCGCTCGCGCTGGACGAAGTAGGGCTCCTCCTCGGCAACAAGATCGGGCCGCTGATGTTCTCCGCCCTCCCCGCCCGCAAGGCCCGCGGCGAGGCCGCCGGCGAGCGGCTGCTGACGGTGGCGCGCGTCGCCGACGCGGGGTTCTCCGACGAGCAGTCGCTGCTGGCGAGCCTGCGCGCGGCCCTGGAGCCGGTGCTGCCGTTCTTCGACCGCCACGTGGTGCACCAGTCGGGCGACGTGAACCCGGCCCAGCCCCATCTCATCCTCAGGGCCCAGGAGGACGGCGACACCATCGGGCTGCGGCCCGTTTCCGACGCCAGCGAGCGCATCCTCTTTGCCTCGGCGGCCACCTACCCCGGGTTCGGGCTGGAAGGGCAGCTGCTGGCGGCCCGCGCCGCATCCGGGCAGGCGCTCGCCCTGTCGGGCCGCAAGACGGTCAGCGCCACTTGACTTTCCGGGCAGTTACCGGCCATAAGCCGCGTTCCTTTTCCGGAGTCGAGAGATGGCGTTCAAGTGTGATCTGTGCGGCAAGGGTCCCCTGGTCGGCAACCAGGTCTCCCACGCCAACAACAAGACCAAGAAGCGCAGCCTGCCCAACTTGCAGCGCGTCCGCGCGCTGGTGGACGGGGCTCACAAGCACATCCGCGTCTGCACGCGGTGCCTGAAGGCCGGCAAGGTCACCAAGGCGGCCTGAAGCAGGCTCGCCCCGAGGCTGTTAGAAGGGGCGGGTGAGCACGGCCATCCTCGATGTGCGCGCGGCGCGGCGGGCGCTGCAGAACGCGCGCGGCAAGCAGAAGCTGGATCTGATCCTCAACGCTCCGGACCCGGAGCAGCTGGTGCAGGCGCTGCCGGCCGAGGAGCTCTATTTCGCGTTGCTGGACATCGGGCCGGACG
>DASRTX010000522.1:0-3962 GCA_035655715.1 Myxococcales bacterium
CTTGAAGCCGGCAGCCTTGAGCGCCGCAACGGCGTCGGCGCGCACGCGCACGAGCCGCTCGAGATCGCCTTCCCCTGCCTCGATGCGCGCGATCTCGCCGTGGTAGCGCACGCGAAACTCGCGCAGCCCCAGCCGGCGCAGCGCCATCTCGCTGTGCGCCAGCTGCGAGAGCCGCTCGGCGGTGACCTCGGTGCCGTAGGGAATGCGCGAGGAGAGGCAGGGCTGCTGCGGCTTGTCCCAGGTGGGCAGGCCCAGGTCGCGGCTGAGGGAGCGGATCTCCTGCTTGGTCAGCCCGGCCTCGGCGAGCGGCTGCACCACCTCGTGCTCGGAGGCGGCCTTCAGCCCCGGGCGATAGTCGGCCAGCTCGTCGGCGTTGGTCCCGGAGACGACGGCGCGGAGGCCCAGCGCCCGGGCTTCGGCCAGTGCCAGCGTGTAGAGCTCGGTCTTGCAGTAGTAGCAGCGGTTCACCGGATTGCTGGCGTAGCGCGGATCTTCGAGCTCCCCTGAGCGCTTCTCGACGTGCCGCGCTCCCAGCTGACGGGCCACTGCGCGCGCGCCTTCGAGCTCGTCCGGGGCGACGGCGGGGGAAAGAGCGGTGAAGGCCACCGCCTTGTCTCCCAGAGCTTCTACGGCCAGGGCGAGAAGCAAGGCGGAGTCCACGCCTCCCGAGTACGCCACCAGGGCGCTCCCCAACCCGTGGAGGCGATCGATCGTCGCCTGACGCTTCGCCGCGAGCTCCATGTCCGGCACAACCTAGCGCTTGCGCTTGCCGCCCGCCGCCATTCGAGGCCGTTCGGCGCGGGCAGTGCGCGCGGCGGCCGGCTTGCGGGCCGGCGCAGCCCGCTTGGCCTTCTCCGGCTTCGCAGCTGCCGGCTTGCGCGCCGGCATGCTCACGACCTTCTTTTCCGGAGCCTTTGGCGTGGCCCGTGGCTGGAGCTTGGGACGGCTCTTCATCGCCGCCACGTTGGGATCGAGCAGGCGCTGCGCCACCAGCTGGCCGAGGATGTGCTCCACCGACTCGTCGACGCCATGCTTGCTGGTGTCGATCACTGCTTCCGGGTGGGTGGGCGGCTCGTAAGGCTCGGTGATGCCCGGCAGGTTCTTCAGATCCCCGGCCAAGGCGCGCTTGTATTTCCCCGATCTGTCTCGGGAAATCAGTGTCTCGGTGGGGCATTCGACGAAGATCTCGGCAAAGCGGCCGACCTGGCGGCGCGCCTCGTCGCGGGTCTCGCGGTAAGGGCTGTCGATGGCCGACTGGATGATGATGCCGCCGCCCCGGGTGACCAGCTTGCAGACCCAGGCCAGCTTGCGGGCGTCGGCATTGCGCTCGTCCTTGGTCATCGCCTTGCCGACACCGAGCATCTGCTCGACCTCCGGGCCGTCGAGCACGTCCACGGTTTTCCCAAGTCGGCGCAAGCGGTTGGCAAGCCCCTGGGCCAGCGTCGACTTGCCGGCGCCACTCATGCCGGTCAACCAGACGGTAAAGCCGTTCGTGGGGGTGCCGATGTTCATAAAGACGCCATCTCCCTTCGAAAAGTCGGCGCACAATACCGAGGTCCTCCCACATTGGCAAGGAATATGCGTGGTCGGATCGAAGAGAGCCGGTGGATTCAATAAAGTCCAGCAATCTCGCGCACTTCTTCTTCGATGAAATCATGCCGCGCTGCGTCCCAGGTATAGAGCAGCGCCCGGTCGATACCCGACGCCCGGGCAGAAATGACCAGATACCGGACACCCGGCCAGAGGGGCTCCTGCCCGGCGTCGTCCAAGGCCTTCGCGCGATCCTCGCGTGAAAAATATGCGCCCACGTCCGGGTGCGAATGCACGATGCCCCAGAGGCGGCCTACCAAGCGGTCGGCTTCTTCCTGGGCGGCCATCAGGCCCCTCGGATCCATCACGTACCCGTCCCGGTTGGTGCGCGCGCTGATTCCGGCCGCCCCGATGCTACCGGCGATGTTGGCGATGGGGCGGAAGGAGAGCGCGCCCGACGCATCCTCGATCAGCACGCCGCAGCACTCCTCCGGATAGGCCTTGCGGGCGTGCGCGGCCATCTCGCGCAGCACCGGCGGGGAGATCCCGTTCATGGCGCTGGAATGTAGCGGTCGGCGCGATCGGGGAACAGCGTGACCACCACTCCGCTCTTGCCGCCCTGCGAGAGCTCGTTCGCGACCTGGACGGCGCCGGCCGCGGCGGCGCCAGCGCTGTGGCCCGCGAGCAGGCCTTCGTCGCGGACGAGGCGTTCGGCCATGTCCCAGCCCGCGTCGGTGGCGATGCTCAGCTTGCGGTCCAACTCCGCCTCCTTGTAGATGCGGGGAACGATGCTGGAGGGCATGTGCTTGAGGCCCTCCAGGCCGTGGAGCGCCTCGGCCGGCTCGATGGCCACGATCTGCACCGCCGGGTTGCGTGCCCGCAGGCCACGCCCGGTGCCCATCACGGTGCCGCCGGTGCCGATGGCGAGCACGGCGTGGGTGACGCGGCCGCCGGTCTGCTCCCAGATCTCCCGCGCCGTTCCCAGCTCGTGGGCGCGCGGGTTGGCGTCGTTGGAATATTGGTCCGCGTAGAACCACCTCTCAGGCTCTTCCTCCACCAGCTTGCGCGCCAGCCGGATGGCGCCATCGGAGAGCTCGAGGGGGTCGCTGTAGATGATGCGGGCGCCGAAGTGGCGGGTGATGCGCTTGCGCGCCTCGCTCACGTTGCCCGGCATGACCAGCGCGACCGGGACTTGCAGCGCCGCACCGATCCAGGCGTAGGCGATGCCGGTGTTGCCGCTGGTGGAGTCGATCAGCGTCCGCCCCCGCAGGATGGGCAGCGCCTCCTGGAGGATGCGCAGGGCGGCGCGGTCCTTGACCGAGCCCCCGGGGTTGAACCACTCCAGCTTGGCGTGGATCTCCACGCCGGGCGGCTCCAGCGAGCGCAGCCGGACCAGGGGAGTACTGCCCACCGCCTGGGTGAGGGAGTCGAGGATCAAGCGGCCTGCACCTCGAGAATGGCAGCGAGCGCCGCCTCAGCCCCCTCCACCGCCCCGGCGCCGGAAAAAGAAAAAAAAATTTTTTTTTCTGCATGGCCGGAGAGGTCGGTCCAGGGGCCCAGGCGGCGGAGCTCTTCGTGCCAGGCCGGCTCGTCCACCACCACGCGGCCGCAGCCGCTGGCGGCCAGGTAGCGGGCCGCCCAGAGCGCCGCCTGCCCGGTGCCCAGAACGTGGAACGAGGCATCCCGCAGGCGGTCCTGATCGAACCCGTCCAGAAGCAGGTGGCGGGCGAACCGTTCCTGTTGGATGGGCGTCAGCATCCGCCCGCGATCGCCGGAACGATGGTGAGCCGGTCGCCCTCTTTGACGGCGGTGGCCAGGCCCTGCGCGTGCCGCACGTCCTCGTCGTTGCGGAAGACGTTGACGTACCTGCGCAGCGCGCCCTTGTCGTCGAGCAGCTTCTCCTTGATGCCGGGATACTTGCGCGACAGCTCCTCGAGCGCCGCCTGCACGCTGGTCGCGTTCTCGACGGCCACCTCGCTCTGGTTGGCGGTGAGCGGCCGCAGGGGGGCTGGGATCTTCACGGTGACGGGCATGGTCGGTTCCTCTCCTCGTACGATGCCGCGGCCGCACAGGCGGCGCAGGCGGGGTCGCGGCGAAGCGGCAGCGGCCGTTGGGCGCCGCGCCTCGCATCCCATCTGTACAGCACGCCGGCGTCGGGGGTGCCGCGGAGGATCTGCAGCGCGGCCCGGGCCATGGCGGCCCCGACCAGACCACAGAGCGGCGAGAGCACGCCGGCCTCGGCACAGGCGGGGATCGCCCCCGGAGGCGGCGGCCCCTCGAACAGGCAGCGGAGGCACCCTGTGCGCCCGGGCAGGATGGTCAGCAGCTGGCCCGTCCACCCGAGCGCGGCGCCGTGGACGAGCGGAATGCCCCTGCGGACGGCTTCGTCGTTCGCGAAAAAGCGCGTCTCGAAGTTGTCGGTGCCGTCCAGG
>DASRTX010000523.1:0-2204 GCA_035655715.1 Myxococcales bacterium
CACTGCTGGACTGGTCGCCGGTCGCCGATCTGCTGAAGCCGATCTACGCCGGCGAGAAGGGCGAAGCGGCGTGGCCGCCGCTGGCGATGTTCAAGGCGCTGCTGCTGGCGGTCTGGTATGATTTGTCTGACGTCAAGCTGGCGGAGGCGCTCGACGACCGCGCCTCGTTCCGGCGCTTCTGCGGGTTCTCGTCCTCCGAACCCACGCCCGAGCGCACGGCCTTCGTCCGGTTCCGTCGGGCGCTGGTGGCCGCTGGTCTGGACCGCGTGCTGTTCGAGGCGATCACCGCGCAGCTGAAGGCCAAAGCCGTGCGGGTGAAGACCGGCACGATCGTCGATGCCACGATCATTGCGTCGGCCAGCACAGAGGACGAGGACGGCCGCTGGGTGAAACACAAGAACCGCCCGGCGGTCCACGGCTTCAAGGCCCATGTGGCCGCCGATGCCGACACCGCCTTGGTCGAGGAGGTCGCGGTCACGCCGGCCAATGTCAACGACGGCAAGGCCGGTTCCGACGCCTTGCCCTGCGAGGTGGGTGAGGTGTTCGCCGACAGCGCCTATCGCGGAGGCGCTTTCGGTGATGCGGTGCGGGCGAAGGGCGGCGTGCCGCGCATCGCGGCAACCGGCATGTGGGGCGGTGACGAAGCCGAGACACTGGCGCGGCTCGCGGCGTTCAACGCGGCGATCCAGCGCGTGCGGGCCCGCATCGAGAAGATCTTCGGCACCTGGAAACGCAGCTACGGCCTGCGACGCCTGCGATGGCGGGGTCTTGCCAAGGCCGCCGCCCAAGTTCGCTTCACCGCCATTGCCTATAACCTCAAACGAGCCCGCTCGATCACCGCAGCCTCGGCCTGACCGCCTGTTCGGCCCCGCCATCGGCGTCCCGACCACAATCAGACCGTGACGCGGCCAGCCCCCTGCCGCCGCCGCGCCCGATCTCAGCGCACCCGCGCACAGGTCTCGTAATGAGACCTGTGTGCGGGTGGCTGGTTTAGCGACGCCCGATCTGATTCCATGTCGGCCTGAGCGTGTGGGAGGCGGGCCGTGGCGCGACGTCAGATCGGGCAGGAGCAGCTGGCGCTGAGCGGCGCTGAGCCACGCGGCGGCTCTGCGCTGGACGAAGTTGCGGCCCTGGTGGACTGGGCGGAGCTGGACCACTTGCTTGCCGGCATCTCGGCCTCGGCCAAGGGTGAGCCGGGCTGGCCACCGCTGGCCCTGTTCCGAGCCCTCCTGCTGGCAACCTGGCACGACCTTTCCGACGTGCGCTTGGCCGAAGCTCTCGACGACCGGGCCAGCTTTCGCCGGTTCTGTGGCTTTGCCGCTCACGAGCCCACGCCGGAACGCACCGCCTTCGTACGCTTCCGCGCCGAGTTGCTGCGCCGCGGCCTGGACCGGGCCCTGTTCGAGAGCATCACACGTCAGCTCGATCAGCGCGGCGTTGTGGTGCGCACCGGCACGCTGGTCGATGCCACCCTGATCCCGTCAGCGAGCATCCGTCATGACGACGAGGCCCGCTGGGCGGGTCATCGCCGTCACAAGCCCGTGCACGGCTACAAGGCCCATGTCGCAACCGACCAAGAGGCGGGGCTGATCCGCGGTATGGAGATCACGACCGCCAACATCCACGATGCAGCCGAGTTGGAGGCGGTGCTGCCACCTGAGCCAGGCGCAGTCTATGGCGACAGCGCCTTTGCGGGTGCCCGGCCTGAAGGGGTGATCCGCGTCCGAGGCGGCACGCCGCGCATCGTGCACACGAGCACCTGGGGCGGACCAGAGGCACTCGCGCGCTTGGAGGCGCACAATGCTGAGGTGCGGCGCGTGCGAGCGCGGATTGAGAAGGTGTTCGGCACGGTCAAGCGCTGCTACGGCCTGCGGCGGATGCGCTGGCTGGGGCTCGCCAAAGCCGGCCTGCAAGTCAGGCTGGCGGCGATGGCCTACAACCTGCGCCGCAGCTGGCGCTTGCTGGCACTCATGCCGGCGTGAGGCCCGCTCGGACTCTGCCCCGGGCGGGATCGGCCACCCCACAGCGGCCTCGGTCGACGGGGAGGAAAGGCTGAACCCACCCCAGAGTGGGACAAAACAGCCGTCCTTCACGCCAAACCAGCTACCCGCACACAGGTCTCATTACTATCATCACGAACACCAGACGAAGCCGCGTGCCCGTCGCATGCGTGATGACAGCAGATTGGTGGGCGGCCCGGCTCA
>DASRTX010000524.1:0-14797 GCA_035655715.1 Myxococcales bacterium
TCTGGGAGTCGCTGGCGCTGCTGCTGCTGTTCGGGCTCCAGTTCGCCTTCCCGGGCACGGCCGTCCGCCTGGGCTTTGCGGCCGCCTATGCCGCGCTGGCTGTGGCGATCCTCGTCCAGCGCCGCCACGAGCTGCCGCGGATCGCCAAGGCGACGTTCAGCCTGGGCAGCGCCTCGGCCCCGACGGGCTGAGCGCGCCTACGCCACCTGCTCTTCGAGGGCGAGAACCGGCACCAGGCTCTCTTGAAGCGCGTGCAGCTCGTCCTCGGCGCGGGGCTGCACCACCTCGCACGCCTCGGCGTCGGCCAGCACGCGGCGCACCAACTGGTGGTTCAGGGCGTGTCCAGACTTCACCGCCGTGAGCCGTCCCATCACCGGCATGCCGAGGAGCGACAGGTCGCCGAGCGCGTCGAGGATCTTGTGGCGCACGAACTCGTCGGGAAAGCGCAGCCCCTCGGGGTTGAGGATGTTGAAGTCGTCGACCACCACCGCGTTCTCCAGCGAGCCGCCGCGGGCCAGCCCCGCCTTGTGCAGGCGCTCCACGTCGCGCTTGAAGCCGAAGGTCCGGGCGCGGGCGATGTCCTTCTGGAAGCTCTTCTCGTTCACTTCCGTCCGGTAGTTCTGGTCGGTGATCAGCGGGTGGCGGAAGTCGATGGTGTAGTTCACCGAGAACTTGCCGCGGGCAGGCGAAAGGCGCGCCAGCTTGTCGCCCTCGGTGACGGCCACCGCCTTGCGCACCAGGAGGTATCGTCGGGTGGCGCGCTGCTGGTGGATCCCCGCCTCGCGCACCAGCGCAACGAACGGCTCCGAGCTGCCGTCCATGATCGGGATCTCCGGGCCTTCCACGTCGACGCAGGCGTTGTCGATGCCGCAGCCGGCGAGCGCGGCGAGCAGGTGCTCCACCGTCCCGATCCGCACGCCCGAGCGGCCCAGCGAGGTGTTCATGGTGGTGTCCACCACGAACTCGGCCAGCGCGGGGATCTCCATGCCGTCGCGGACGAAGACCACGCCGCTGTCTGCGGGCGCGGGCGACAACGTCAGGCTGACCTTCGCGCCGGAATGGAGGCCGATGCCGGAGAGGGATGCGCGCTGCTTGAACGTCCGCTGGCGGAAAGGGTGGAGATCCATTTCGCTTGCGTCTCCTCCGTGAGAACCAAGCAGCAACTGGCTGAAACCAGCAACATCCGTGCCGCGTGGGACGTCGGAACGGGAAAATGTAGTGACTCTGCGCCCCTGCGGCGCCAAGCCGCCAAACCCGTCCCTCCGCCTGCGCGCCGCCTGCCCTCAGGAGTGCGACACGAATGTCGCATTCCAGGATAAACGGGCGCTTCCATTACCGCCCCTTCTGCGCTTTGGCAAGCGCCTCCTGATAGCTCGCTTCGTCGATGGGGATGCGGGTCAGCTCCGCCCGGCGGGAGACGAGATCCAGCGCCCGGTCGAGGATCTCGGCGAATCGATGGCAATCCTCCCGCAGCCGCTGCATGCGGATGGCTGTGCTCTCTCCGCGCCGCCCCGACCACCCCTCGAGCAGGTCGAGGAAGCGGTCGAACAGCTCGCGGTCGGAGTGGCGCAGCAGTTGGTAGCCGACGTCGCGGAATTCGGTGGCGTACCGGCGGAGGGGCTCGGCGGCATCGGGTGTAGCGCCCGCCTCCTCCAGCGCACGGGCGGTGTAGCGGCACATCTCCCGGAACACCCAGAGGTCCTTCCGCAGGCGCTCGCTCTGGTCGGTGCGCGCGGCGTCGTCCTCGAAGAGGGCGTAGAAGCCCATCGCCGGATCGAGGGCGTTGGCGAGGACGCCGACGCACTGCTTGGTCGCCTCCACCAGCTTGTCGCGCTGCAGGTCGAGCTGGGCGCGGTCGGTGAGGGGCTGGGCGAGGATGGGCGGCACGGTGGCGAGCACGTCGCGAATCTGCTGCGCGGCGGACTTGCCGGCCGCGACGGCCGCGCTCGCGCCGGTCACGTTGGCGCAGAGGCGGGGAAGATCGGACTCGAGATACCCCGCCAGCGCCTGCAGCTCGCTGCGGACCAGTGCCAGGATCGCCAGCACCCGCCGCGTGTGTGGCACGGGCGGCGAAGGGACGTAGCGCAGGCTGCGCAGCGCGCGGAAGGAGGCGAGCAGCGCCAGCGCGAACGCCTTGCGCTTCCTGTCGTCGTCGAGCAGCCGCAGGCCCTCGAGCAGCAGCACCGACCCGATGCGGTCGTATTCGGCGCGGAATTCCAGCGCCGCCGGCGGGCAGAAGTAGCGGGACACGAACAGCTCGTGCTGCAGCGCCCGCCCCACGTCGAGAAAGAGCGACTGCGGAGCAGCGTCCAGCCGCAGCAGGTGGTCGAGGATGCCCTGGTGCGCCACCAGGCCCGAGCGCAAGAGGAAGAGGCTCTCCTCCGGCGTGCGCTGCTCGCGCAGCTCGGCGCCCAGCCGCGAGCGGGCGCGGTCGTCGGCCAGCGATCCCTCGACGAAGCTGCGGAAGAGCAGCGCCTGCTCCTGCTGCTGCGCGATCAGCTTGCGGGAGAGGTGGACGCTGCGGTGCACGGCGTCGCGCGTCGCCTTCAGCTCCTCGCGCCAGTCGCGCTCCTGGGCCGGCTGCACTTCCCCGAAGAGGTTGCGCAGGTTGAAGAAGCGGTCGATGCCGCGCAGGAGCATCTCGAACTCGAAGAGGATCTCCTCGCGGCCCGAGATCTCCAGCGAGCGGATCCAGCGTTCGCGCTCGGCCAGGTAGACCGCGCGGACCCGCTGGGAGTCTCGCATCAGCTCGAAGAAGAAGTCCTGTGCGAAGGACCGCTTTTCGCCCGCGGCCGTCATCAGAGCAGCGACCCCTGCAGCGCGGCGGGGGCCTTCCTCCCCAGGTGGTCGAACGCGCGCTGCGTGGCCACCCGCCCGCGCGGCGTGCGCGCGAGGTAGCCTTCCATCAGGAGGTACGGCTCGTAGACGTCCTCCAGCGTGTCGGAGCGCTCGCCGGTGGCGCTGGCCAGCGTCTCCAGCCCCACCGGCCCGCCGCCGAACTTGTCGATCAGGCTGGTGAGGATCTTGCGATCCATCGCGTCCAGGCCGGCAGGGTCCACCTCCAACCGCTGCAGCGCCTTGTCGGCCACCGCGCGGGTGACGCGGCCGTCGCCCTCCACCTCGGCGAAGTCGCGCACGCGGCGCAAGAGCCGGTTGGCGATGCGGGGCGTGCCGCGCGCGCGCCGGGCGATTTCCCGGGCTCCTGCTTCCTCGAGGCGAACCCCCAGCTTCTGCGAGGAACGCTGGACGATCTCCTGGAGGTCCTCGGCCGGGTAGAACTCCAGCCGGCTGACGATGCCGAAGCGATCGCGCAACGGACCGGTGAGCAGGCCGGTGCGGGTGGTGGCGCCGATCAAGGTGAACCGCTTCAAGGGGAGCTTGAGGGCGCGCGCCCCCGCGCCGTCGCCGATGACGATGTCGAAGGTGAAGCTCTCCATCGCGGGGTAGAGGTTCTCCTCGATCGCCGGGTTCATGCGGTGGATTTCGTCGATGAAGAGAACGTCATTCTCGGCGAGGTTCGTCAAGATTCCCGCCAGGTCGCCCTTGCGTTCCAGGGCAGGGCCGCTGGTGACGTGGATCTGCGCGCCCAACTCGTTGGCGATGACGTGGGCCAGCGAGGTCTTTCCCAGCCCGGGCGGCCCGCAGAAGAGCACGTGATCGAGCGGCTCCTTCCGACCTGCGGCTGCCTTGACGAACACCTTGAGGTTGTCGATCAGCGCCCGCTGCCCCACCACCTCGCCGAAGTTGCGCGGGCGCAGGGTGAGGTCGAATCGGGCATCGTCGCCCGAGGCGGAGGAGGCGATGGGACGATCGTCGATCGGGTCTTCGCGCATCCGTCCGCAAGCTACCACAGCGGCAGGACAATCTTTGCTTGGTGAACAGAGGCTTTGCGCCATTTACGCAGAAGCTCTCCGGCCTGCTAGAGCGCAGTCGCGGTTCACTTGAGGCGAGGTACACGCACATGAGCTCTACGGGAAGTCTGGGGAAGCTGCTGCCCGCAGCCGTCATCGGCATCGCGGCGGCATTCGCGGTTGGCTCCGGCTGCAAGTCGTCGACGGCGAGCGGGAGCGCCGGAGCGGGAATGGGTGGCGCCGACGGCGGAACGGGGACGATGTCGGGCAGTGCAGAAACCATGGCGGATGCGGGCTCCAGCATGGGGCGGGACGTCGCGCAAGGAGCCGACGCCGCCGCGGGCACCATGGCCGCCGGCGCGCAGGCGATGGAGGACGCGGGAGCGGCTGCCGGATACGGCGCGTCGACCGACGCCGGCGGAAGTGACATGGACGCCGGGACTTCGGAGAGCGCGGGCGGCGCCAGCATCAGCGACCCGCAGATCGCCGCCGTCGCCGTCGCGGCCAACCAGGTGGACATCGACGCAGGCAAGCTGGCGAAGTCGAAGAGCAAGAACTCGAAGGTGAAGAAGTTCGCCGACGACATGATCCGCGACCACGGCTCGGCCAACAAGCAAGCGGTGGCGCTGGTGAAGAAGCTGGGCGTGACGCCGGAGGAGAACGACACCTCCAAGTCGATCACCCAGGGCGGCAAGGACAACATCGCCAACCTCAAGACCATGAAGGGCAAGGAGTTCGACAAGGCGTACGCGGACCACGAGGTGGCGTACCACCAGCAAGTGCTGGAGGCGCTGGACAAGACGCTGATCCCGAGCGCGCAGAACGCGGAGCTCAAGTCGCTCTTGCAGGCGGTTCGCGCGGTCGTGGCGCAACACCTCGATCACGCCAGCGCCCTGGCCGACTCGCTCTCCAAGTGACCGTGGCCCGGATGATTCCCGCGGCGCTGGCCCTGCTCCTGGCCGGCGCCGCGCCGGCCAAGAGCCACCTGATCGCGGGCCGCGGCGTGGCCTGGGACCCGAAGACGCTGGAGGTGGCGCGCGGCGATACGGTGGAGTGGAAGAACGTCGACATCGTTCCCCACAACGCGCGCGCCGACAACCACGTCTTCTGGTCCAAGGATCTGCAGCCGGGGCAGTCCTTCAAGTGGAAGGCCACCAAGAAGGGCAAGTTCCTCTACCGTTGCACCCTGCACCCGGAAATGATCGGCACGCTCACCGTGAAGTGAGCTCAGCCGGCGCCGGCGATGAGGCGGAGGGCCTCGCGGAGCTGATCCTCCAGCGGGGCGGCGGGCCCCAGGCTGCGGCGGACCTGATCCGCGGTCCGTTCCGCCGCCGCCGGGCGATAGCCCAGGTTGATCAGCGCGGAGAGCAGCACTTCGGTGGGAGCTCCCGACGGCGGCGGTTGCGAGCTGCGCGCCCCCAAGAGGCCGCTGGTCTTGATCTTGTCCTTCAGCTCCACCACCAGCCGTTCCGCCGTCTTCTTGCCCACACCCTGGATCTTGGTGAGGCGTGCCAGCTCGCCATGGAGGATGGCGGTGGCGAGCTCGGTGGCGGGCATTCCGGAGAGGACGTTCAAGGCCAGCCGGGGGCCCACGCCGGAGACGCCGATGAGCAGGTGGAACAGCTCCTCCTCCTCGGGGGTGAGGAAGCCGAAGAGCTGCAGCGCGTCCTCGCGCACGTGGGTGTAGCAGCGCAGCTGCGCGCGGGTGCCCTCGGGAGGGAGCTTGCCCATCGACTGCAGCGAGAGGTGGACCTGGTACCCGACCCCCAGCACGTCGACCACCGCCACGTCGCCCCGCTTCTCCAGCACCACGCCGGAAAGGCGCGCGATCATTTCGCGAACCTCCGCGCCAACGCGGCGCGCCAGTCGCTCCGCCGCCTTGGCGCGGCCGGTTCGGGATCGCGGGCGCGCAAGACGCCGCAGATGGCCGCCGCCAGCGCGTCGCTGGCGTCGAGGCGGCCCTGCATGGCGATGCCGAGCAGCACCGAGACCATGCGCCCCACCTGCTCCTTCTCGGCGCGCCCGGTCCCGGTGACCGCCTGCTTGATGACAGCGGGCGCGAAGCTTCGGACCCGCGCTCCGGCCTGCGCCGCCGCCAGCAGCGCCACTCCGCGGGCCTGCCCCAGCACCAGCGCGGACCGGGCGTTGCGCGCGTGGAAGACGTCTTCCACCGCGACCAGCTCGGGACGATGCCGCTGCAGCTCGCGGAACAGGCCCTCGTGCAGCAACCGCAACCGCTCCTCGACGGCGCCCCCCTCGCCCATCGCCAGCACGCCGTGCGCCACGTGCCGGACGCGCGCGCCGCCAACGTCTTCGACGACGCCGAATCCGCAGAACCGCGAGCCTGGATCGATCCCCAGTACGATCACGCGCGCGATTCTAGCGCAGTGATCGTAGCCTCATCGATCTCGAAGTTGGCGAAGACGTGCTGGACGTCGTCGTTCTCCTCGAGGTTCTCGACCAGCCGCAGCACCTTTTCGGCCGTGTCGCCAGACAGCTGCACCGTGGTCCTGGGCAGGTAGACCATCTTGGGCGCGCCCACCGGCAGCTTGCCCTCGAGCGCCTTGTGCACCTGCATCATCGAGCCCGTATCGGTGCGCAGCTCGAAACCGCCCTCGCCGTCGGAAACGACGTCCTCGGCGCCCGCGTCCAGGGCAAGCTCCATCACCTGGTCCTCGGCGGGCCCCTTCTTCACCGGGATCACGCCCTTGCGGTCGAACTGGAAGGCCACCGCTCCGGAGGTCGCCATGCTGCCGCCGCCCTTGGTGAAGATGGCGCGCACGTCGCCGGCGGTGCGGTTCTTGTTGTCGGTGAGGATCTCGAGGACGAAGGCCACCCCGCCCGGCCCGTACCCCTCGTACGTCAGCTCCTCGTAGTTCACGCCCTCCAACTCGCCGGTCCCCTTCTTGATGGCCCGGGTGATGTTGTCGGCCGGCATGTT
Source organism: Myxococcales bacterium (assembly GCA_035655715.1). Lineage (GTDB taxonomy): Bacteria > Myxococcota > Myxococcia > Myxococcales > 40CM-4-68-19 > 40CM-4-68-19. The sequence continues at coordinate 6,793 of DASRTX010000524.1, forward strand.
GGCCTCGCGCGCCAGGAGGACGGCGGATCTGAGGCGGGCGTTGTGGTCCGGATCGCCGCCGCCGGTGCGCGCCGCGACGGTGACCTCGCGGATGAGCTTGGTGAAGAGCACGCCCTTGCTCGCGCCCATCGCTTCCTTCTTGCGCTTGATCTTGGTCCACCTGTTGTGGCCGGACATCGTCGTGCTCCTCTGCGAAAGCAGCGCGCGGGTCTAGCATGCCACCCCGGTCGGATCCAGCCGCCTCAAGGCGGCGCTCCCGGTGTGCCTCCGATTGGACCGCAAGTCCACGACGCCGCGCCATCGGGCGGAATCGATTCGTCCCGCTGAAGACTGCAGAGCGCCGGGCAGTGCGGACCGTCGCCTGGAAACGACGACAGCACGACGGGGACCTCCGCCACAGAGACGAGCTGGAAGGCAGGCGGCGCGGTGTCGGACAGGCCGTGACCGAGCAGCCGCTGGGTGGTCGTGCGCAGGACCGGCGTGCCGGCCGGGAGCCCGGGATACGAGCGGGCGTCGAACGACGCTCCGACGGCGAGCGCGCGCCCACCGGGTAGCAAGGCCAGCGGTAGGGGAGAGGCGACCGCCAGCAGGGGACGCAAGACGTCGTCCGGCCCGTGGAGCGCCAGCGCCTCGAGATCGGCGGCTCCGGGGCCCAGGTTGAGGATCTCGACGTACTCGCCTGCCACGCCGGACGCCATCACCTCGGTGACGAGGACGCGCGGAATCGCCGCGAGCGTGCTGAAGGGCTGCGGCGCGGTGCGCAGGGTATGGCCGAAATCGTCCTGGGCGGTGATCCGCAAGGTGTAGTCCGTCGCCGGCTCGAGGCCCTCGATCCGCAGCGAGGCCGGGCAGGAGAAGCTCTGCGGCCCGCATACCGGTGGCGCACACTGGACGTCAGTCTCGGCCACGACGCCGGCGCCGCCTTCGCCCTCTACCTCGAGCGCCAGATGCGATGGCCAGTCGAGGGTCAGGTCCGCGTCCACGGAGACGTCGCGGACCGTCACCTGGGCACTCCCGCCCTGCACGGCCGGCGGCGCGCTGCGTGCACAGTCAGCGACCACGAAGCTTTGGGTGGCATCGGCCACTCCATCGACCGCCAGCGAGTAGCGCTGGCCGGACGCGAGCGCGGCGGGCAGCCGCAACGCGACCGATCCCTGCACGTTGGTCGCCACCAACTCGTTGCCGCCGGGCCCCACCAGCGCCGTCCGCCCTCCCGCGGCGAAGACCCGCACCAGGGAGATGTTCGAAGGCGCCTCCCCTCCGGCGGGCGGCCAGATCAGCTGCGCCGAGCCGCGGATCGGCGCGGCGATGTTGAAACCGAACCGAGCGGCGGGGACGTGACGGCCGAGATCGTCTTTGAGGCGCGGCGAGATGAGCAGGAACCACCCGCCGGGCGTGAGCGGCTGGTCGGGCGTGAGCGTCACCGCCCGACGGTCGGCGCTGACTTCCGCGCCGGCGGCTGCCAGCAGGGTGCGCTCGTGCGCGGAGAGCTGGGCATGCTCGATGGCTGCCGCCGCCCGCTCCACGTCCGCCTCGGCCGCGAGCACCACCGTCTCGCTCCTGCCCGAGGCGGCGAAGATCTGCCCCTCGTCCATCGGCGCGGAGAACGAGACGGTGAAGCTCGCCCCCGGATCGATCTGACCGGGCACCGGTGCGACGTCCTCGACGACGGGTCCCTGCGGCCCCGCGTCGGGCAACTCGTCGAGAGCGGAAACCCTGGCACAGCCGATCAGCGCGGCCAGCAAGGCTCCGGTCCGCCTCATGGACGACCTCCCTCGGCGCAGGCCGCGGCTTCGCGCTCCACCGCCTCCTGGAAGAGCCCGGCCGTGACCGCGTCGAGCTGCGCTGTGAGCTGCAACATCGATTGACACGCCTCGCGCGTTCGCGAGGCGAGCCACACGGCGCGGGCCTGCTGCCGCTCGATCCACAGCTCGGCCGCCTTCTCCGCGGCCTCGCGCCGGAGTCGCGCCAGGTGGGCATGCGCCAAGGCGAGCTGCGTTTCTTCCCGGGCAAAGAGCACCTGCGAGAAGTCCCAGGTCAGCATCAGCGACCAAGTGCGCCCCGCGCCCACGTCCTGCTCCCGGATGGGCGCCAACCGGTACTCGCCGGCGCGCAGCTTCTCGTCTTCGCGTCCTCCGCCCTGGGCGCGAAGCTGCGGCGCCCAATGCGCGCTGCGTGCGCGGGCCAGCCGTGCGGCGTCCTGCGCCTCGCTGCCGCCGGCTGCCCGGGCAGCGGCCTCCTGCGCGTCGGGAAGGGACGGTTCCGGCGCCTCCCCGGCAGCGGCCGCGAGCAGGCAGCCTGCCATCGTCACCCATGCAGCCAAACGTCCCCCTTCCGCGTCCAGAACCGGACCGTCCAGGGGCGCCTTTGCAGTCCGCATGCCGGGCCGCTCGGCATGAATCGCCCAAGGTTCCCAGTTTCGCGGGCAGCCGGGCATGCCCAGATTGCTACGCCAGGGGTCCGAATCCAGGACCCCCCATCCCCGGAGCCGAGTGCTGCATCTGCGCCCTTCACAGCGAGAGCACTTCTGGGATGCCTTGCTCAAGCGCCATCCCGCCTTGGCCGGCCATCCGCACGGCCCCGGCGACGTGCGTCACGGGCGGGGCATGGACCTCTTCCGCGAAGGGTCTCGCAAGCTGCAGCAATCGCTGCACCGGGCGCGCGACCTGCGCTGGGTCCGATTCCTCTCGGCCAGCTTCTCCATGCGCCGCCGGGTGGAGGCCGCCTTCGTGGCCGCGACGCAGCTGGCGGACGCGGCCCTGGAGGGCGAGACCACCCGGCAGCTCGCAGAGCGGATCGCCGTCATGGCGCGCCGGCTCTCCGGCGCCGTCGGCGCTGCGGTGCACCTGCGCACAGCCGCCGGCCCGCAGATGCTCGGGTCGGACGGGTTGGTGTTCGCGTCGGATTCGGTGCGCAAGTGCTTCGAAAGCGCGCGCGTCGAGTGGTCGGGCTCAGCGGCAGCGGTTCCGCTGCGGGCGCACGAGCAAATCGTCGGAGCGCTGGCCCTCCAGTTCGACGGCGGCTTCCGCGATCTGCAGGCCCTCTCCCCGCTGCTCAAGCGCGGCGGGGCGGTGCTGGCCGCGGCGGAGCGCGAGTCGCGGAAGGATCGCTTCCTCAGCCTGGCCGCGCACGAGCTCAAGACGCCGCTCACCAGCATCAAGGGCTTTTCCTATTCGCTGGCGCGGCGTCTCGAAAAGGGCGAGCCGTGCGATCCGCGCCACGTGCAGGTGCTGGAGCGCCAGGCGGAGCGGCTGCACTCGCTGCTGGAGGAGATGCTGGAGGTCTCGCGCATCGAGACCGGCCGCTTCGTGCTCCACCAGGAGCCGTGCGAGATGGTGGAGCTGGTGGAGGCCACGCGCCGCGCGCTGCGCCGGCTCGGTGCCGAAGCCGACGTCGAGGCGCACGTCGAGCCGGCCCTGCCGCTGGTGGCCGACCGCGAGCGCATCGAGCGCGCGCTCACCGCCATGGTGCTGCGCGCACGCGCCCTCGGACCGGTGAGCATCGAGGCGAGCCGCCGCGCGGGGCACGCGGAGGTGCGCGTCTCGTGGGCTGGCGACTTCCTCCCCGACTCCGAGCGCGCGCTGGACCCGAAGTGGGAGGCGCCGCAGGCGCAACGCCAGGGCCTGGGAATGGCGCTGGCGGTGGCGCGCAAGACGGCGGAGCTGCACGGCGGCGCGCTGCGGGCGGAGCCTTCCGCGCTGGTGCTGGATCTGCCCCTGCGCGCTCCCACCCTTTCCCGCCACAACGGCAGCGAAGGCCGCGTGCTGGTGGTGGACGACGACGAGCCCATCGCCCGGATGATGGCCGAGTTCCTGGGCGAGCACGGCTTCGAAGCCGACTGGGCGGGAGGCGGCAGGGCCGCGCTGGTCAAGGTGAAGGCCGAGGCGCCCGACGTGATCGTCCTCGACCTGCGCATGCCCGACATGGACGGGCGCGCGCTCCTGGGAGCCGTGCGCGCGCTCGGCCTCGGGCCACGGGTCGTCCTCTTCTCTGCGGACCGCGAGGTGGCGGACGCCGCGCGCGAGTTGGCCTGCGAGGCGTTCGTGGAGAAGCCCTTCGCGCCCGAGTCGCTGCTCGCCGCGGTGCGGCGCGCGCTGGCGCCGCTGATCAGCCCGGCGAAATAGCCCCGCGCGTTCGGACGTAAGCAGTCGGATGACCAGACTTCTCGCGGCCCTGGTGCTGCTCGCTCCCGCCGCCTTCTCAGCGGAGGATTCGTGGGTGGTGGTGCGCGGCGAGCGCGGCGCCACCATGCATGGCGGGCTGGCCGACCTGGAGGTGGCGCGCAAGTACCTCAAGGACTTCGGGCCCGCCTACCTCTGGTTCCGGCACGGCGGCAAGGAGTACGTCGTCCGCGACGGCAAGATGATCGAGCAGATCGACGAGCTCACACGGCCACAGGAGGAGTTGGGAGAGGAGCAGGGCCGGCTGGGCAAGCACCAGGCGCGCCTGGGCCAGCAGCAGGCCGAGCTGGGCATGCGCCAGGCACAGGCCGCGCTGCACGGCGATCACGCCGAGCAGCGCGAGCTCGGCGATGCGCAGAACGCCATCGGCCGCGAGCAGGAGAAGATCGGCCGAGAGCAGGAGAAGATGGGCAAGCAGCAGCAGAAACTTTCCAGGCAGGTGGAGCAGAAGGTCGCGATGCTGATCGACAGCTCGCTCAAGGACGGCTCGGCGAAGCCGGTTCGCTGACCCGTCAGCGGCAGCCCTTCTGCTCGAGCTCCGCTACGCGCTTCTTCAGCTGCTGGATCTCCTGCGACTGCGTCTCGTACGCGTCGCGGTAGTGCCGCGCCTTCGCCTGCTCGTCGCGCAACGCCGCGTCGCCGTGCCCGCAGGCCGTGGCCAGCAGGAGCCCCAAGACCGCCAACCTCATTCCAGGCGCCTCAGGCGCTCCAGCATCTCGGACGGGGGCAAGAAGCCCGTCACCCGCGCCGGACCCTCGCCCGGCACCGCGCACTCCGGCGGCCGGTCGTCCTTGCACGCCATCATCAGCACGGTGGGAAGCCCGGCCACGTCGTACTTCTCCATGACCCGCTCGATGTCCGGCGTCACCTCCGTCGCGTCCACCTTGAGCGGGACGAACCTGTCCGCCACCTCCCGCGCCACCACCGGGTCGGTCCAGGTGTGGAGATCCAGCTCCTTGCAGGCAGCGCACCACTCCGCGCCCATGTCGATGAGCAGCGGCTTGCCCGTGGCGCGCGACTGCTCGACGGCCAGCTTCTCGTCGTGGAGCCAGGTGATCTCGAAACCCTTCTCCATCTTCGCAGGCCCGAGCCAGCCGAAGCGCAGGCCTACGCCTCCGAGCAGCAGGACCAGCGCGCCCAGCTTCATCGCCTTCTCGCGGCCGTCGCCGTGGAACGAGAGACTCAGCGCGCCGGCGAGCACGCCCGCGAAGGCGAGCACGCCGGCGATGACGGCGACGCCGCGCGACCCGATGGGCAGCATGCCCGCGCGCGGCAGGTAGGGGAGCAGCAGCGCGACGGCAGCGGCAACCAGGGCGATGCCGAGGATGCTCTTCACCGTCTCCATCCAGGCGCCGCTGCGCGGCAGGCGCAGCGAGGTGGCGCCGAGGACGAAGAAGAGCAGCCCCATCCCCACCGCGTAGGTGAAGAGCATCCAGAACCCGAGCACCGCGTTGCGCTGGGTGGCGACGTAGGCGAGCACCCCGGCGAGCACCGGGCCCGTGCAAGGGGCGGCGATCACTCCGGCGACCAGGCCCATGGCGAAGGCGCCTCCAAACCCGGTGCCCTTCACGCCGGCGAGCTTCTGCTGGAGCGCGTACGGCAGCGCGATCTCGAACGCGCCGAACATGCTCGCCGCCAAGGTCATCAAGAGGAGGGCCAGCACCACCACCACGGCGGGCGACGCCAGCACCGTGCCGAAGGCCTTGCCGGAGAGCGCGGCGAAGAGCCCGAGGCCGGAGTACATGGCGGCGATGCCGCCCACGTAGGTGGCCGACAGCGCCACGGAGCGGGCGCGGTTCTCCGCCTGCCGCGCTCCGAAGATGCTCACCGTGATGGGGATCAGCGGATACACGCACGGTGTCAGGCTGGTGAGCACGCCGCCGAGGAAGAGCACGGCGAAGGTCGCGGCGGAGACACCGGCCGACAGCCCGAGCCTTCCGGACAGGTCGGCGCCAGGTCCGACGCCTCGCGTCAAAAGCATCGGCAGCACAGGGAGCAGGACGCCGATGGCCAGCGCGAGCACGAGCCGGGGAAGCCACTTTTTCATCGCCGCGATCCTAACGGTGTCCACCTTGACCTGCAGCAGGCAGGGTTATAATAGACCAGTCCAGTCCACATTCTTCCACCGGCAGGAAACCACGGCATGGCCATCAAGCTTCCCATCTACATGGACAACAACGCCACCACCCCCCTCGATCCGCGGGTGCTGGAGGCGATGATGCCGTACCTGACCACGGAGTTCGGCAACGCCGCCTCCCGCAGCCATCCGTTCGGGTGGAAGGCGGAAGAGGCGGTGGATCAAGCCCGCGAGCAGATCGCCGCCCTGATCGGCGGCAGCGAGAAGGAGATCGTCTTCACCTCCGGCGCCACCGAGAGCATCAACCTGGCGCTGAAGGGTGCCGCCGAGTTCTACAAGGAGAAGGGCAACCACCTCATCACCGTCCGCACCGAGCACAAGGCCACGTTGGACACGGCCAAGCGGCTCGAGCGGCAGGGCTTCGACGTCACCTACCTGGACACCGACAAGTACGGCCGCATCTCCGCCCAGCAGCTTCGCGGCGCCATCACCGACAAGACCATCCTCGTCTCGGTGATGCTGGCCAACAACGAGATCGGCACCGTCCAGCCCATCGCCGAGCTGGGTGAGGTGACGCGCGAGAAGGGCGTGCTCTTCCACGTGGACGCGGTGCAGGGCGTGGGCAAGGTGCCCTTCGACGTGGAGAAGATGAAGGTCGACCTGGCCTCGCTCTCGGGACACAAGATCTACGGGCCCAAGGGCATCGGCGCGCTCTGGGTGCGGCGCAAGCCGCGAGTGCGCATCGCCCCCATCATCGACGGCGGCGGGCACGAGCGGGGCATGCGCTCGGGCACGCTCAACGTTCCTGGCATCGTTGGATTCGGGGCCGCCGCCGAGCTCGCGAGCAAGCTGATGCCCGAGGAGACGCAGCGCACCTACACGCTGCGCAAGCGGCTGCAAGACTACCTCTTCGCCCATCTCGACCACCTGGAGCTGAACGGCCACCCCACCGAGCGCCTGCCGGGCAACCTCAACGTCAGCTTCGCCTTCGTGGAGGGCGAGGCGCTGATGATGGCGATCAAGAACGTGGCCGTCTCCTCGGGCTCCGCCTGCACGAGCGCCAGCCTGGAGCCTTCGTACGTGCTGCGGGCCTGCGGCGTGTCGGAGGATCTTGCGCACACCTCCATCCGCTTCGGCATCGGCCGTTTCAACAGCGAGGACGAGGTCGATTACGTCGGCAAGTACGTCGTGGGTCAGGTGCAGAAACTGCGCGAGATGAGTCCGCTGTACGAGATGGCCAGGGAAGGGATCGACCTCTCGAAGATCGAGTGGGCTGCACATTGATACGGGGACATGATGGCCGCGCTGCGCTGCAACCAGCTGGGGACACGAAGGCGCGCTGCGCGCGGCCATCATGTCCCCGTAGAGCCTAACTTGGGCCTGTGGCATCCAAATTGAAGTGAGGAGACGAACATGGCTTACGGCGACAAGGTCCTGGACCACTACGAGAACCCGCGCAACGTCGGGACGATGGACAAGAGCGACCCCAACGTGGGCACCGGCCTGGTCGGGGCGCCCGCCTGCGGCGACGTGATGCGCCTTCAGGTCAAGATCAGCGACGACGGCAAGATCGAGGACGCCAAGTTCAAGACCTTCGGGTGCGGCTCCGCCATCGCCTCCTCTTCGCTCGTCACCGAGTGGGTGAAGGGAAAGTCGGTGGACGAGGCGATGACGATCAAGAACAGCCAGATCGCGAAGGAGCTCGCGCTGCCGCCGGTGAAAATCCACTGCTCGGTGCTGGCGGAGG
>DASRTX010000525.1:0-3717 GCA_035655715.1 Myxococcales bacterium
ACGGCGGCACGTGGCTCCCCTCTTTCTCTCGAAGAGGTGAAAGCGCTGTTGCGCCGCCAGGCAGGTCTCCTGGCTCCCGGGTCTGCAGCGCACTCGCGCTGCGCGCCGTCCCGCCTTCCCCGCATGCTTCCGCGAGTGGCTTCTGGGACTGGCTACCCGGCTACAGTGGCGGGACCGCGCCGGAATTCGACCGGCTTCCCTCGAAGGCCCCCGGACTTCCGGGGGCGGCCACGGCGGCGGACTTCAAATTGTCGGTCCGCCGATTACCCCGTGCGCTGCAGGCGGTCAAGGCCGCAGCGGCCGCAGCGTCGTATCTCCCTGAATCGTGAGATGCGATTTCAGCCGCTGCACGAGCAGGCGCATGCCCTTGATGCGGCCCACCTCCTCCACGCTGGCGTACGGCTTCTTCTCACGGCGCTCGACGATGAGCTGCGCGCGCCGCTTGCCGATGCCCGGCAAGAGCTGCAGCTCGGCCTCGGTGGCGCGGTTGAGGTTGAGCACGCCCGCCATGGGCGGCTTGCCATGGTTCTTGTGCGGTTTGGCCGCGGGCGCCGCGACAGGCTGGTCCGCCGGCGGTGCCGGCAGGGGCAGCTCCGTCGCGGCGCCGAGCAGCGCCGCCAGGAGTGCGGCGTGCATGGGCCTCTAGGCCTCGGCCTCGGTGGCCAGCGCGCCGGGCTCCTTGCGCTGGGCCTCGCGGTCTTCCTCGCGGATCTGGATCTTGCCCCCCAGCGGCAGGGAGTCGAGGAAGATGTTGTAGCTGCCGTCGCGGTTCTTGAAAGCGCTGCCGATGCGGCTCCAGAAGCGCCGTCCGTTCTGCCGCTCCACGATGTTGTAGGCCCCCCACACTTTCCGCGCCCCCGCCGTCGTCTGCTGCTCGTTCTCCATGGTCTCCCTCTCCCGCGCCGCGCCGTTGCGGCGCCACGTGCAGACGGAGAGCACATCGCATGCCATCCGACTCCCCTCGGGCAGCAGGCTCGAGGTCCCGAATCGAGGCTCCCATTCCGGACACCCCCGTCCAGATCGCTCCAGAAAAAAAATAATTTTTTTTTCGACGTGTCGATCCCGTGGATTCCGGGTCGTCGTCAGGGTAGAGCGACGGAAACCACCGTCGCGCCGACAAGGAGACCGACATGCGCTTCATGGTGATCGTCAAGGCAAACAAGGAGTCGGAGGCCGGCGTCCTCCCCGACGAGAAGATCCTCAAGGAGATGGGCAAGTTCAACGAGGAGCTGGTGAAGGCGGGCGTGATGCTCGCCGCCGAGGGGCTGCACGCCAGCAAGGACGGCGCGCGGGTGCGCTTCTCCGGCAAGAACCGGACGGTGACCGACGGCCCCTTCGCCGAGACCAAGGAGCTGATCGCCGGCTTCTGGCTCTGGCAGTGCAAGTCGAAGGACGAAGCCATCGAATGGCTGAAGCGCGCGCCCTTCGACGGCGGCACCGAGGTGGAGATCCGCCGGGTGTTCGAGTCGGCCGAGTTCGCCGAGAGCGATCCCACCGGCGAGATCCGGCGGAAGGAAGAGGAGCTGCGGGCGGCCGTCAAGAACCGCAAGTAGGATCAGTGCGACATGCCCAGCGTCGGGGGCAGCGCCGAGGAGACGTCGATCTTCCCGAACTGCGCCTCGTACTTGGCGATGTTGTCCTGCAGCGCGTGCAAGAGGCGCTTCATGTGGCGCGGGTTGTTGATCACCCGCGCGCGCACCACCGCCTTGGGCGCCTGGGGCTGGACGAAGATGAAGTCGATCACGAACTCGGTCTCGTTGTGGTTGACCATCGCCATGTTCACGTACATGCCGAGGGCGGTCTGCTCGTCGATCTGCAGCTGAATCTGGAGAGGCGCGGGGGCGGCGGGATTGTCGGAAGCCATGCGCGCCTTGTAGCACCAGGCAGCCACGTTGCGCAGGGCGAGCCAAGCTGGTATTCGCCGCACCTCGCATGTCCGGACCCGCGGATCCATTCGCGCTCGGCGACGGACCCGACGCCTGCCTCCTCCTGCACGGCCTGACCGGCTCGCCCGCCGAAGTGCGCCCGGTGGGCGAGGCGCTGGCGCGGGCCGGGTTTCGCGCCGTCGGGCCGCTCCTGCCGGGACACGGCACCAGCCCCGAGGACCTCTACGTCACCACCCGCGCCGATCTGCTGCACGCGGCCGAGACGGCGCTGCTCTCGCTGCACGGCGCCCGGCGGATCTTCCTCTGCGGGCTCTCGGTGGGCGGGCTGCTCGCCATCCACCTCGCCGCCCGGTCCTGGGTGCCGGAAGGGCTGCCCGAGCCGCGCGCGCTGGCCCTGTTGGCCCCCGCCATCGAGTTCGCGGGAACGACCTGGTTCTTCGCCAACGTGCTGGGCCGGCTGCCCGCGCTGCCCTTCATCGTCGGCAAGGGCGCGCGCGACATCCAGGACGAGCCCGACGAGCGCGAGAAGGTGCCTGCGGCGTACTCCGCGGTCCCGCTGCGCTGGGGCCCCGAGTTGCTGGCGCTCTCCCGCGAGGCGCAGCAGCTGGCGCGCAGGGTACGGGCTCCGGCGCTCATCCTGCACGGCGCGCTCGACCGCACCGTGGCGCCGGCCGGCTCGCGCAAGCTGCAGCGCCTGCTCGCCTCGCCGCGGGTGGAGTCCCACGTGTTGCAGCGCAGCGGCCACGTGCTGCCCCTCGACGTGGAATCGGCCGAGGTGTGCGAACGGGTTCTGTCGTTCTTCCAGGGAGTGGACTGATGGCCAGGTACGTCCTCGCGATCGATCAAGGCACCACCGGCAGCACCGCGCTGATCCTCGACTCGCGCCTGGCGGTGAAGGGAAAAGCCAACCTCGAGTTCAGGCAGATCTTCCCCAGGCCCGGCTGGGTGGAGCACGACTTCGACGACATCTGGACCGCCACGCTCAAGGCCATCGCCGGCGCGATGCGCGAGGCATCGGCCAAGCCTGCCGACATCCAAGCCATCGGCATCACCAACCAGCGCGAGACCACGCTGCTCTGGGACCGGCGCTCGGGCAAGCCCATGCACCACGCCATCGTCTGGCAGGACCGGCGCACCGCCGGCCTCTGCGACGAGCTCAAGTCGCTGGGCAAGGAACCGTGGATCCGCGAGAAGACGGGCCTCGTCCTCGACGCCTACTTCAGCGGCACCAAGCTGCGCTGGCTCCTGGAGAACGTGAAGGGCGCGCGGGCGCGGGCCGAAAACGGAGACCTCTGCTTCGGCACCATCGACTCGGCGCTCCTCTTCAAGCTCACCGGCGGCGCGGTCCACGCGACCGACGTGACCAACGCCTCGCGGACGCTCCTGATGGACCTGGAGAAGCGGGCCTGGGACGACGAGCTGCTCTCGCTCTTCACGGTTCCGCGGGCGGTGCTCCCGGAGATCCGGCCCTCGGCCGGCGTCTTCGGCACCACCAAGGGCGTGCGCGGGCTGCCCGACGGCATTCCCATCGCCGGCATCGCCGGCGATCAGCAGAGCGCGATGGTGGGGCAGGCCTGCTTCGCCGAGGGAGAGGCGAAGTGCACGTACGGCACCGGGGCGTTCCTGCTCATGAACGCGGGCCGTCAAAAGCCAACCTCCAAGCACGGCCTGCTGGGGACCGTGGCGTGGCAGATCGGGGACGAGGTCGCCTACGCGCTGGAAGGGAGCGCCTTCGTGGCCGGCGCGGTGGTGCAGTGGCTGCGCGACGGCCTGAGCCTCTTCAAGCGCTCGGCCGAGGTCGAAAAGCTCGCCGCCTCGGTGCGCGACTCGG
>DASRTX010000526.1:0-2817 GCA_035655715.1 Myxococcales bacterium
TCGTTCTGGGCGGGCCACGTGAAGCACGTCAGCGACGAGCTGCCGTTCGCCGCGGTGGCGTTGGTGGCGCTCGGGTACGCCGGCTGCGCCTGGGTGATCTCGGCGGCGCGCGATCTCGACGGCAAGCTGGCTGCCGGCGCCCTTTCGGTGGTGATCTTCCAGGGGCTGCTGGGCGGGCTCACCGTGCTCTACCGGCTGCCGACGCTGGTTCTGGTGATGCACCTCGGCACCTCGATGCTCTTCCTCTCCCTCGCGCTGGTCCTGGCGCTCCGCCTGGGTGGGCCGCGGCCAGAAGCGGCGGCCCCGCGCGGCCTGCTCTGGGCGACGGCGGCCGCGGTCTACCTCCAGATCCTCCTCGGCGCGACCGTGCGCCACACGGGGGCGGGCCTGGTGTGCGTGGACCTGCCGTACTGCCGTGGAGCGTGGTGGCCCTCGAACGTCCACCCCATGGTGCACCTGCACATGGCGCACCGGGCCTTCGCCTTCGTCGTGCTCGCGCTGGTCATCTGGACCTCGTTGCGCGCGGCGCGCGAGTCGCGCGGCGTGGTGCGCGCTCTGGCCCTTCTGATGCCGGCGCTGGTGCTGCTGCAGATCGCGCTCGGAGTCCTCACCATCCTCACCTTCAAGGATCTGGTTCCGCTGACCGCGCACCTCCTGGTGGGTGCTCTCCTGCTCTCCGACTGCGTGGCGCTGCTGGCGCTGACGCGGGGAGAGCCGGCGCGCGAGCGGGCCGCGGTGACGGCGCTGGGGATCCCGTGACCGCCGCCTCGGACTTGGTGGCGCTGGCCAAGCCGCGCATCACCGCGCTGGTGGTCTTCACCACCGCCAGCGGCCTGTGGCTGGCGCCGCACGGGCTGCCGGTGCGCACGGTGGTGCTGACGCTCCTCGGCACGGTCCTGATCGTCGCCGCCGCCAACGTGCTCAACATGTACCTGGAGCGCGACAGCGATGCGCTGATGTCGCGCACCATGGGCCGCCCGCTGCCGGCCCACCGCATGGAGCCCGCGGCCGCCCTCAAGTTCGGGCTCGCGCTCGCCGCCGTCTCGGTGCCGCTGCTCACCTTCGCGGTGGGCGCGCTGCCGGGGCTGCTCGCCTCCATCGCGCTGGTCAGCTACGTGCTGCTCTACACGCCGATGAAGCGGCAGACGGCGGCGGCGCTCCTGGTCGGCGCGCTCCCTGGAGCCATTCCCCCGCTGATCGGCTGGACCGCCGCCACCGAGCGGCTCGACCTGCCCGGGGTGCTGCTCTTCGCGGTGATGTTCCTCTGGCAGGTGCCGCACTTCCTCGCCATCACGCTCTTCCGCAAGGAGGAGTACGCGCGCGCCGGCCTGGTGGTGCAGCCCAACGAGCCGGGCGGCGAGCGCGAGGCGCGGATGAACATCGTCCGCTATACGGTGGCGTTGGTGGCCGTCTCGCTGCTTTTCGTCCCCATCGGCGCAGCGCACACCGCGTACCTGATCGTCGCCCTGGTGGCCGGCTTGGGCTTCCTCGGCTACGGGCTGCTCGGCCTCCGCCCTGCGTCGGGTCCCCGCTGGGCCCGTAATCTGTTTCTTTTCTCACTGCTCTACCTGCCGGCCCTCTTCGTCGCGCTGATGCTGGACCGCTAGGTCTTCCCAACCGGATGCGGCGGGTTGTCACAGGTTGTTTCGGGGCGTGGGGCGTGCTACGGGATTTGCGCCCCGATGGAAGTGACTTCCCCCGAAATCGCAACTCTCGGCATCTGGACCATCGCGCGCTTCGCCGCCCTCGCCGTGCTCGCGACGGAAGCGCTCTTCCTCTACGCCCGCCGCCGCGAGCCGAGGCAGGGATCGTCCTCGCGGGTCTTCTGGGCGCTCACGCCCGCGCTGATCCTGGCGGGACTTTGCCTCTGGTGCACGAGTTTCGTCGCCTCCTCCCGGCGCGCAAACGTTGCGCCCGTCGTCGCACAGCTCGCCCGCTGATCCTCGAGGTCGCCGCATGGACGAGAAAATCTACGGTTGGTGGCTCCCGCCCGACGTGTCGGTCCACGGGGCGAAGATCGACCAGCTCATCTCCGTGCTCCACTGGTTCATGCTCCTGCTCTTCGTGGGCTGGGGCATCTTCTTCGTCTGGTGCCTGTTCCGCTTCCGCGCCCGCCCCGGCCACACCGCCCTCTACGCGCCGGTGAAGGCCATGGCCACCAAGTACATCGAGGCGGCGGTGGTGGTGGTGGAGGTCTTCCTGCTCTTCGGCCTCTCCACCCCGGTCTGGCTGGCCTACAAGAACAACGTGCCCGAGGATGCCAAGGCGCTGCACGTGAAGATCGTGGCCGAGCAGTTCGCCTGGAACTTCCAGTACGCGGGCAAGGACGGGAAGTTCGGCAAGAGCGACCCGGCGCTGATCTCGGGCGACAACCCGCTGGGCGTCGATCCCGAGGACCCCGACGGCAAGGACGACATCACCAGCGTCAACCAGTTCCACGTTCCGGTGCACACGCCGGTGGTCGTCGAAATCAGCTCCAAGGACGTGATCCACAGCTTCAACATCCCGGTGCTGCGGGTGAAGCAGGACACCATTCCCGGCCAGAAGATCCCCATCTGGTTCGAGGCCACGCAGACCGGCCATTTCGAGCTGGCCTGCGCGCAGCTCTGCGGCCTGGGCCACTACCGCATGCGCGCCGACGTCCTCATCGATACGCCGGAGGACTTCGCCAAGTGGGAGGCCGAGAACGCGCCGCCGCCGCAAGAGGCCCCCGCCGCGGCCGCGCCCGACACCTCGCCTGGAAACACTCCCGGACCGGATACCCGGCCCCAGGATCATGGCCCCGAGCAGCCCCACAGCGCGCCGCTCAAGCAGGAA
>DASRTX010000527.1:0-9488 GCA_035655715.1 Myxococcales bacterium
TCGGCGTGCTGCGCGAGCTCGGCATCTCGCTGACTTTCGGCAAGGAGGAGCTGCGCTACGTCGACGCGCTGACCGTGCGGCTGGCCTCGCACAACGAGTATCGCGACGCGGTGGGCTGCTGGCTGGGCGAGGTGCTGGTGCGGAGCTTCGGCGGCGAGTGGGTGCCCGGACACGCGCTCGGACCGGCGGTGAAGATCGGCACCCCGGACAGGGGCGTCCGCCACCTCTTCCCCCTGGGCTGGGTCTATCGCCGCGCCGACGGCGGCGAGGCCGAGAGCATCGCGCGCAAGCTGCACCGCGAGCTGGGGTGGCCCGATCCCGACGACCTCGGCAGCTTCACCGACTCCGGAGAACGCGCATGAGCATCCTCGTCAACCGCGACACCCGCGTGGTCTGCCAGGGCATCACCGGCAGCGCCGGCTCCTTCCACTCCAGGCAGATGCTGGCCTACGGCACGAATCTGGTGTCCGGCGTCACCCCCGGGAAGGGCGGCCAGAAGTTCGAGGACAAGGTGCCCGTCTTCGACACGCTCCAGCAGGCGATGCGCGAGACCCGCCCCAACGCCAGCGTCATCTTCGTGCCGCCGCCCTTCGCTGCCGACTCCATCCTCGAGGCGGTGGACGCCGGCCTCCCGCTGGTGGTGTGCATCACCGAGGGCATTCCCATCAACGACATGGTGCGGGTGAAGCGCGCCATGCAGGGCAGCGCCACCCGCCTGATCGGCCCCAACTGCCCGGGCATCATCACGCCGGGCGAATGCAAGATCGGCATCATGCCCGGCCACATCCACAAGAAGGGCCGCGTGGGCATCGTCTCGCGCTCCGGCACGCTCACCTACGAGGCCGTGCACCAGGTCACGCAGCTGGGCATGGGACAGAGCACCGCGGTGGGCATCGGCGGAGATCCGGTGCACGGGCTCAACTTCGTGGACTGCATGAAGCTGTTCGCGCAGGACCCCGAGACCGACGCGGTGATCCTCATCGGCGAGATCGGCGGCGGAGAAGAAGAGGAGGCGGCCACCTGGATCAAGGGCAACTACAAGAAGCCGGTGGTGGGCTTCATCGCCGGCGCCACCGCCCCGCCGGGGAAGCGCATGGGCCACGCCGGCGCCATCATCTCGGGCGGCAAGGGTACCGCGCAGGACAAGTTCGGGGCCCTGCGCGCTGCCGGCGTGCACATCGCCGCCGGACCGCACGAGTTGGGCTCGACGCTCAAGGCTGTCTTGCAGAAGTGACCAAAGCCGGGCGGCTGGCTGCCCGCCCGCTCGGGCGATAGGCTTGACGGCGACACCCATACCCATGTAAAGAACCCCGCTTTTTCAAGGAGCTACCTCCATGGCCGTCAAGCTGCGCCTCGCCCGCCGAGGCGCCAAGAAATCGCCGTTTTATCATGTGGTTGCCACCGACTCGCGCAATCCGCGAGACGGGAAGTTCAACGAGGAGATCGGCACCTACGATCCCAACTTCAGTCCGGCGCGCGTCAACATCCGCCAGGATCGCCTCGACCACTGGCTCAAGATGGGCGCGCAGCCCAGCGCCACCGTTGCGCAGCTGATCAAGCTGGCGAAGAAGACGGCGGCGCAGCCGGCCAAGCGGTAGTCGGTGGGCGCGGCGCTCCTCGCGGTGGGGCGCGTCGCCAGGGCGCACGGCCTGCGCGGGCGCGTGCTGGTGACGCCGTACAACCCGGGCTCCGAAGGGCTCGAGCGGGTGCGGCGGATGTGGCTGGAGGAGCGGGAGTTCGTGGTCGAGCGCGCCGAGCACGTGAACCTGGGTTACCTGGTGGCGCTGCGCGGGGTGACCGATCGCGACCAGGCCGACGCGCTGCGGGGGCAGGAGGTGCGGGTGGATCGCGCCGAGCTGCCGCCGCTGGACGACGGCGAGATGTACGCCATCGACCTGATCGGGTTCGCGGTGGTGGATGCGCAGGGCACGGTCCGCGGCGAGGTGGAGGATCTGGAGGAGGCGGGCGCGCAGGATCTGTTGAAGCTGAAGGGCGGCGCGCTGGTGCCGCTCGGGCTGGTCAAGGAAGTGGATTCCGCGGCGCGCCGCATCGTGGTGGAGGCGCCGCCGGGGCTGTTCGAGCTGGAGGAGTGAAGTGCCGTCGGTCGAGATCCTCACCCTGTTCCCGCGCATGGTCGCGGCGCCGCTGGAGGAGAGCATCCTCGGCAAGGCGCGCGAGAAGGGACTCTTGCGCGTGCAGGTGACCGACATCCGCGAGTTTGCGGGGGGCAAGCACCGCGTCACCGACGACGTTCCCTACGGCGGCGGCGCGGGCATGGTGATGAAGCCGGAGCCCCTGGTGGCGGCCATCGAGGCGGCCAGGACGCGCGCGCCCTCCGCCCGGGTGGTGCTGATGTCCCCGCAGGGGGCCCGCTTCGACCAGGCCAAGGCGGTCGAGCTCTCCCGCCACGACTCGCTGGTCCTGGTGTGCGGCCGCTATGAGGGCGTGGACGAGCGCGTCCTCGGCTGGGTGGACGAGGAATTGTCGCTGGGCGATTTCGTGCTCACGGGCGGGGAGGTCGCTGCGCTGGCGGTTGTGGACGCGGTGGCGCGGCTGCTCCCGGGTGTGCTGGGGAACGAGCTCTCCGCACAGAGCGAGAGCTTCACCGGCGAGGGCCTGCTCGAGGGGCCGCAATACACCCGCCCGCCGGAGTTCCGCGGGCTGAAGGTCCCCGACGTGCTCCTGTCCGGCGATCACGCGAGGATCGCCCGCTGGCGCAAGGAGCAGGCGCTCTCGCGCACGCGCGAGCGGCGCCCGGATCTCCTCGGGCAGCAAAAGGCTTGACGAAGATTGGTTTTTGGGCGACCGGTAATCGAGAGAAGAGGGTACGAAGATGCGCGCGAAGGCGATCGAGCTGGTGGAGCAGCGGAACGTGAAGCCGGAAGTCCGGGGCCAGGTCCCCGAGTTCCGCGTCGGTGACACCGTCAAGGTGCACACCAAGATCAGCGAAGGTGACAAGGAGCGCATCCAGATCTTCGAGGGCGTGGTCATCCGCAAGAAGCGCGCGCAGATCAGCACCACCTTCACCGTGCGCAAGATGAGCTACGGCGTCG
Organism: Myxococcales bacterium; assembly: GCA_035655715.1. Taxonomy (GTDB): domain Bacteria; phylum Myxococcota; class Myxococcia; order Myxococcales; family 40CM-4-68-19; genus 40CM-4-68-19. The sequence goes on from DASRTX010000527.1 coordinate 3,054, forward strand.
GTGTGGAGCGCATCTTCCCGCTCTATTCTCCGCGCATCGATCGCATCGAGATCATCAGCAGCGGCAGGGTGAAGCGGGCGCGGCTGTTCTACCTGCGCGAGTTGCAGGGCAAGGCGGCACGGCTCAAGACCGCCGAAGAGGGCGGCGGCGGCGCCGCGTAGTATCGTTTCCTGACGGGAGGGACGAGGGCGGTGCAGCTCACCGAGCTGCTTTTCCAGAAGGTCAAGGACCTGGCCGGTCAAGGCCAGCTCGCGCTCAAGCCTGGGTACGTCGCTGTCGTTTCCAGGGCGCCTTCCCTCCGCTCCGTCATCCTCGCCCCCGTCTGCCCCGACCCCGACGACCTCAAGCGCCTCGCCGACGGCCAGGGCGGCGCCACCCGCGTGGGGGTGGGGCTGCTCAGCGGCGCCGGCAGCCCGTACCGACTGCTGCGCGAGCTGGGTGGGTCGCGGCAGCTGCTCCGCTACGATCCCGACGGCAAGAAGTTCGACCCGGTGACCGAGGACCAGCTGGAGATCGACTCCTTCCTGCGCGTCGAGTGCGGGATGCCCGCGGCCGACGCGTACACCAGCTTCTTCGTGCTGGAGGCGAACGAGCTCCCCTCGCTGCGAGGCAAGCCCGCGGCGGGGGCGGGCGAGCCGCAGGTGGATGCGCAGCGGGTGAAAGCGCTCAACGAGGAGCTGGAGATGACCCGGAAGTTCGAGGGCATCCAGGATCGCCTCTACAAGGTGTCGGAGCGGCTCCACGAGCTGGGCCATCTGTCGTCGCGGCTGCAGCAGGCGCAGGACGCGGTCGCGGCGGTCGAGGGCGAGCGGAAGCGGATGCCCTGGAGCGCAGCGGAGATCAAGGAGCTGAGCGCGCGCGCCTCCCGCGCCAAGGAAGACCTGCGCAAGCGCGACGACGCGCTGGCCGACATCGCCCGCAAGCGCCAGCGGGCGGAGGAGGCGGAAACGCCCGCATCCCAGCCGTTCCTGCGCAATCCCTGGTTCTTCGGCGGGGTGCTGGCGGGGGCGGGACTCGACGCGTTCGCGTTCGTCCTCAAGAAACCGTTCATCGCGCTCTTCGGCTTGATTCCGTACCTCGCCGCGGCCATCGCCGTGCTCCGCTTCATCGAGGTGGACGAGGCCGACAAGCAGGCCGGCGCCTTCGCCCAGGAACTTCTTCAACGCGAGGCCGCGGTGAAGAAGACCTACGACGCCGAGCAGGCGCCGCTCAAGTCCGCGCTCAAGGCGGCGCGGCTGAATTCGCCCGCGGATCTCTTGAACGCGCTGCGCGAGCAGGAGTCGGTGCAGCAGCGCCACGAGGCGGCGGTGAAGCAGCTGGAGGCGGTGAAGCAGGATCCCGACATCGTGCGGGTGGCCGCCGAGATCCCGTTGCTCCAGAAGGAAAAGGCCTCGCTCGAGGAGCAGGTGCAGTCGACGGGGTTCTCGCGTCCGGTGGCCGAGATCGAGATCGATCTCAAGCAGGCGATGGGCATCGCAACCCCCAGGTCCGGCGCCGCCGTGCCCGAGGGCGAGATTCCGCGCCAGTTGGTCGTCCGGGGCGCCGAGCTGCTGAACGTGGCGGTGGACGAGCTCTGGGCGCAGGTGTCGCCGCGGCTCAACGCCTACCTTGCCGCGCTCACCGACCGGCGCGTGGTGTCCGGCAAGCTGGAGGAGAAGGACCTCCAACTCAGCGCGGCCGACGGCCGAACCGGCGCCTACACCACGCTGCCGCCCCCGCTGCGCGATCTGGTCTACGCAGCGCTGAGGCTCGCCTTGCTCGAGCGGGTGGGCGGACACAAGCGGCTGCCCGTCGTGGTGGACGACGCCTTCGGGGCGCTGGAAGGTCCCAAGCGCGCGCTGATCGCCAAGATGCTCAAGGGCATCTCCAGCCAGACGCAGGTGATCCACCGCATGGCGGAGGAGCCGCCCGCCGGCACCGCCGACCTGGTCCTTTCGACATGACCCGCCGGAAGCTCGGCGCGCTCGGCGAAGAGGCCGCCGCCGAGCTGTTGCGCTCGCGCGGCTATCGCATCGTGACCCGCAACCACCGCTGCCGCCTGGGCGAGGTGGACCTGATCGTGGAGAAGGGCGGGATCCTCGCCTTCGTCGAGGTGCGGACGCGCGCCAGCTCGGTGTTCGGCGGGCCCGAGGAGACGGTGGGCGTTCGCAAGCAGCGCCGGGTGATCGCCGCGGCCCGCGACTGGCTGGCGCAGCGGCGCGGCCCCGCGCGGGCGCTGCGCTTCGACGTGGTGGCGGTGGTGGACGGCCCGGGAGGGCCCCTCCTCACGCACATCGAGAACGCGTTCGACGCGGTGGGTTGATGGCCCTCTACGTGATCGCCACGCCGATCGGAAACCTGGGCGACATCACGCAGCGCGCGCGGGAGACGCTTGTGGCCTGCGACGCGGTGGTGGCGGAGGACACGCGGCATTCGGGCAGACTCTTGAAGACCCTGGGCATCCACAAGCCGCTGATCTCGCTGCCCGCCTTCGACGAGGCCGCGCGGGTGGAACCGCTGGTCAGAAGGCTGCTCGCGGGCGAGACGCTGGCGCTGGTGACGGACGCCGGCACGCCCGCGGTGAGCGATCCCGGCGGCCTCCTGGTGCGAGAGGCGGTGGCCGCCGGCGTACAGGTGGTTCCCATCCCCGGCGCCAGCGCGGCGCTGGCGGCGGTCAGCGTGAGCGGATTCCCCGAGGGCCGGTTCCACTTTGCCGGCTTCTTGCCGCGCAAGGCCTCGCAGCGGGCGGAGATGCTGGCCGAGCTGCGGCCCTTGCGCGCCCAGCTGGTCTTCTTCGAGTCGCCGCACCGGGTCGGCGAGACCTTGTCCGACCTGCGCGCCGCCCTGGGCGATCGCCCCGCGCTGGTGGCGCGCGAGCTCACCAAGCTGCACGAGGAGCTGGCCCGCGGGCTGCTCTCGGGGCTTGCGCAGCGGTTCGCCGGAGAAGTCCGCGGGGAGGTGGCCATCGTCGTCTCCGGCGCTCCCGAGGAAGCCCCTGCCGATGCCGCCGATCTCGAATCCGAAATCCGCTCGCGCCTCTCCCGCGGCGACCGCCCGAAAGACATCGCCGAATCCCTCTCCGGGAAGCATTCCAAGCGCGCCGTATATCAGCTGGCACTCAAGCTGAAGGGCTGAAGCGTCTTCGCGCAAACTTCAGTCTTCGCCGCGGAGGCCGAAGTCCTTCATCTTCATCTGCAGGCTCTTGCGGGAGATCTTGAGCAGCTTGGCGGTGCGGGTGACGTTGTTGCCGGTCACTTCCAGCCCGCGGACGATCAGGTCCCGCTCGATGGCCTGCACCTGGCCCTTGACGATCTCCTTGAGCGGGCCCGGAGTGGTGGGCAGGCCGGGAGGGCCGGACGCCGCCTCGTCGCCCGCCGCGGGCTGGCGCTGCAGCGACGGCGGCAGGTCGGCCGCGCGGATGACCGGGTTCTCGGCGAAGAGGATGGTGCGCTCGAGCACGTTCTCCAGCTCGCGGATGTTGCCCGGCCACGAGTACGCGGAGAGCGCCAGCAGCGCGTCGTCCTCGATGCGTTCGACGCTCTTCTTCAGCCGGGCGTTGTACTTCTGCCGGAAGTGCTCCACCAGGAGCGGGATGTCTTCGCGTCGCTCGCGCAGGGGCGGCAGCTGCACGGGGACGACGTTGAGCCGGTAGTAGAGATCCTCGCGGAACCGCCCGGCGGCGATCTCCCGCGTCAGGTCGCGCGAGGTGGCCGCGATCAGCCGCACCTCCACGCGGGTGGTCTTCACGCCTCCCACCCGCTCGAACTCGCTCTCCTGGATGGCGCGGAGCAGCTTCACCTGCATCTCGACGGGGATCTCGCCGATCTCGTCGAGGAACAAGGTCCCGCCGTCTGCCAACTCGAACCGGCCGGGCTTGCTCTGCACCGCGCCGGTGAAGGCGCCCTTCTCGAATCCGAACAGCTCGGCCTCGACCAGCTCGCGGGGGATGGCGGCGCAGTTGATCTTGATGAAGGGCTCGTCCCGGCGCGTCGACTTCTCGTGCAGGGCGGTGGCCACCAGCTCCTTGCCGGTGCCGCTCTCGCCCTGGATGAGGACGGTGGACGGCGCGTCGGCCACCTTGGCGATGATCTGCTGCAGCTCGATCATCCGCTGGCCCTTGCCCACGATCTCGGTGAAGCGACGGCCGGGTTCGTCCGGAACCACGTTGCGCGCGTTGAGATCCGACTGTCGCGCGGCCTTGGCGATGATGGCCTTGAGCTCGACGTGCTCGAACGGCTTGGTGACGAAGTCGAAGGCCCCCGCCTTCATCGCCTCCACCGCGCTGTCCACGCGGCCGTGCGCGGTGACCACGATGACGGGTACGTCGGGGTGCGACTTGACCACCTTGCGCAGCAGCGACAATCCGTCCATCTTTGGCATCACCAGATCGGTCACCACCACGTCGGCGCCGTCGCGATCGAGCGCCGCCAGGGCCTCTTCGCCGTCGGAGGCCACCTGGACCTCGTAGCCCTCGCGTTGCAGCGTGGCCGCGAGCACCTTTCGGAGGCTCAATTCATCGTCTACGACGAGGACCCGGTCTGCCATGGCTCCGGGCGGGCTACCACGCCGCATCGGACAGTTGCAATACTCGGACGGGTTGCGCAGAACCACATGCGGTTAGAGTTCGTGGGAGGGAGGCCCGGTGAAGAGATTGACTCCATTGTTCGTCAGCGCGGTGCTTGCCGGCTGCCACAGCGTGACTCCATGCACGACCGTGCGGGACTGTCCCAACACCCAGCGCTGTGTCAATCACGGATGCGCTGACGACAGCTCCCCCGGCAAGGTCGGCGAATCGTGCGCCAGCAGCTCCAACTGCGCGGCCGGGCTTTCCTGTAACACCGCCGAGGTGGGCTACCCGGGCGGATACTGCACCGCCGATTGCACCAGCGCGACGTGCGCGACAGGGGCCTGCACCCAGATCGGGACGACGGCGCTCTGCGCGGCGCAGTGCGTGGACGACAGCACCTGCCGCCAAGGATACGGCTGTTGCGCCACCTTGAACAACGTCTGCGCGCCCCTGGGGGCCTGCACGCCCGCTGCCTGCTCGCGCCCCATCGTCGCAAGCGAGCTGGTCGACAGCGAGCCCTCCATCCCCGGCGCCACGGTCGTGGCGCGCGGCATCCACAAGGTCAACGACGTCATCGACTTCGACGTGCCGCCGAACACCGGCAGCGTCACCATCATGCACCAGGCGGAGATCGCCAACCTGACCGTCACCGTCCGCGGCCAGGTGATCGACAACTCGGCGGTGCCGCTGCGGATCCAGATGCCCGACGGAGGCATCGCCTACGACGACAACGCGGAGATCACCGGGAAGGCAGACGGAGGGAGCGACTACTCCGGCAATTACTCCTTCTTCGGCGGCGACACACCCAGCACCGCCGCCTTCACCTTCCCAAACACCAGCGCCTCGCTGGCGGGCGGGGTGCCGCCTGGGACCTGGCACTTCGTCGTCAACGACTACGCCAACGAGTGCCTGACGACGGCGGGGTGCACCGGCGGGAGCGCCACCAACACCTACGACGTCTCGGTGGTGTTGAGGCCGCTGCCCGGCGGAACCAACCTCGACGTCGCGTTCTACATCGTGGCCGACATGAACACGCTGGGCGGCGCTCCGTTCACCGCGGCGAATGCAAAGACCGATCCGAGCGTCAAACAGATGGTGCGGACCTTCACGGGTATCATGGGCAACGCCGGCATCACGGTGCGCAGCGTCACCTTCTTCGACGTCTCGGCTGCGGACCGCGCCCGCTTCGGGACCAACATCTCCGCCAACGACACCGGGCCGTGCGACGACCTCGACCAGATGTTCGTCCTCTCCGGCGCCCATCCCGGCAACACCGTCAACATCTTCCTCGCCCAGAGCCTGCGCTTCAGCTCGCAGAGCGGCGGCACCATCGTGGGCATCGACGGCACCATCCCCGGTCCAACCACCTTCAACGGCACGATCCACAGCGGGGCAGTGGTCTCGGCGGCCGACCTCTTCACCGCCTCGCAGCAGAATTGTTCGGTCGGCAGCGCCAACATCGGCGGCTGCGGCCCGGACCGGGTGGGCTACATCGCGGCCCACGAGAGCGGTCACTACCTGGGGCTCTTCCACACCACCGAGGCGAACGGGTCGGACTTCGATCCGCTGGCCGACACGCCGAAGTGCTCCTGTCTGTCCTGCGCCCTCCCGTCGCTGCGGGGGAACTGCGCCGATTCGCCAGGACCCAATGCCCCCTTCGTCGCGGCAGACCAGTGCGCCCAGGGGGTGGCGGGGCAGCCCTGCCAGGGCGGCGACAACCTCATGTTCTGGCAGCTCGAGGCCGGCGTCTCGCAGGGCCGCATCACGGCCGAGCAGGCGCAGGTGATGAAGTTGAATCCGGCGTTGCAGCCATGAGGAGGCAACCGTGATCGCGCTCGTCCTCGCAACCTTGCTGGCGGCTCCCCGCGCGCCGCGCGCCGCGCCCGCCG
>DASRTX010000528.1:0-3115 GCA_035655715.1 Myxococcales bacterium
TCGCTCAACGAGATCAAGGAAGTGCTCGCTTCGCGCGGGCTGACGCTTGGCATGAAGCTCGAGAACTGGCCGCCCTCCGGCCTCGAGCACCGCACCTAAGAAGGAACGACGAGATGCGCCACGGCCACGGCCTCCGCAAGCTCAACCGCACCTCCGCGCACCGCCTGGCGATGCTGCGAAACATGACGGTCTCGCTGCTGCGGCATGAAGAGATCCGTACCACCCTGCCGAAGGCGAAGGAGCTGCGCCGCGTCGCCGAGCCGATGATCACGCTCGGCAAGAAACCCTCGCTCGCCAACCGCCGGCTCGCCTTCGACCGCCTGCGCGACCGCGGCATCGTCGCCAAGCTGTTCGACGATCTCGGCCCGCGCTTTGCCAAGCGCAACGGCGGCTATCTGCGCATTTTGAAGATGGGATTCCGCAAGGGCGACAACGCGCCGCTCGCGCTCGTCACGCTGACCGACCGCGCCGCCGAGACGGAAGCCGCGCCCGCCGGCGACGAGCAGCAAGCCGCCAAGAAGAAATCGAAGAAGCCGGCCGCCGAGGCCGCCTGATCCACACCGTGGGCCACGGCGCGCGAAGCGCCGTGGCCTTCGTTTCCCTGCTGCAGCACGCCCGCATCGACCTCCTGGTCGACGTGCGCGCCTACCCCGCCTCGCGGCGTAACCCGCAGTTCGCACGCGACGCCCTCTCCCGCTCTCTCGCCGCGGCCGGCATCGCCTACGACTGGCAGGGCGCCGCCCTCGGCGGCATGCGGGCGCAGGGCTATCTCGCGCACATGCAGACGCCCGAATTCCGGCGAGCCGGCGCTAGCCTCATCTCCATGGGCGCGGAGCGCCGCATGTGCATCATGTGCGCCGAGACCGATCCGGCGGACTGCCACCGCTCGCACATCAGCGACTGGCTGGTGGCCCATGGCGAGCGCGTCCTGCATCTCATCGCCGAAGGCGAAACGCGCGAGCACGCCGCGCGGCTCTTCTAAGGCTGGTTAGACTTCTCCTCCGCCAGGAGGAGAACTCGATGCAACGTGAGGTACTGAAAGGCGCCGCCACGCCCAGCCCGATGGCGCACTACTGCCAGGGTGTGCGCGTTGGCGACACCGTCTACGCCGCAGGCCAGATCGCCTCGGACTACCGCACCGGCGTGCCGCCCGAGGCGCGCCAGGACCCGGCGTTTGCCTACTACGGCTCGCACATCCAGAAGCAGGCGCGCTACATCCTGCAGAACCTGCGCTCGGTACTGCAGGCGGGCGGTTGCGAGCTGAAGGACGTCGTGAAATCGCAGGTGTTCCTCACGGACCTGAACGACTTCTTCTACTTCGACCAGGTCTGGAGGGAGTTCTTTCCTTCGCCGCCGCCGCGCACCACGGTGCAGGTGAGTGGCCTCCTCGTTCCCGGCTGCCGCGTCGAGATCGATCTCTGGGCGGTGCAGCCGCGCATGGAGCGGCGCATCATCACCGGCGCCAGCACGCCGACGCCCATGGCGCACTATTGCCAGGGCATCCTCGTCGGCGAGACGCTCTACGCGGCAGGGCAGATCGCCTCGGATTACAAGACCGGCGTGCCGCCGGAGGCGCGGCAGGATCCGGCGTTCCCGTATTACGGCTCGACCATCCAGAAGCAGGCGCGCTACATCCTCACTAACCTGCGCAGCGTTTTCCAGGCCGCCGGCTGCGACCTCAAGGACGTGGTGAAGTCGCAGGTCTTTCTCACCGACCTCGATGACTTCCATTACTTCGACCAGGTGTGGAAGGAGTTCTTCCCCTCGCCGCCGCCGCGCACCACGGTCCAGGTGAGCGGACTTCTCGTCCCCGGCTGCAAAGTGGAGATGGACCTGTGGGGCGTACGCGCCGGCGTGAAACGCGAAGTGGTGAAGGGCGCGAAGGCGCCGGCTCCCATGGCTCACTACTGCCAGGGCGTGCTTTGCGGCGAGACGCTTTATGCAGCGGGGCAGATCGCGTCCGATTACAAGACCGGCGTGCCGCCCGAGGCGCGCCAGGATGCGGCGTTCCCTTATTACGGGTCGGACATCCAGAAGCAGACGCGCTACATCCTGGAGAACCTGCGCACCGTCTTCCAGGCGGCCGGGTGTGATCTCAAGGACACGGTGAAGTCGCAGGTCTTCCTCACCGACCTCAACGACTTCCACTATTTCGATCAGGTGTGGAAGGAGTTCTTTCCCTCGCCGCCGCCACGCACTACCGTGCAGGTCAGCGGGCTGCTCGTCCCCGGCTGCCGCGTCGAGATTGACCTCACCGCGGTGCGGCCATGAGCGGCCGCCTCGAGGGCAAAGTGGCGATCGTTGCTGGGGGCGGTGCGAGCGGCAACGTCATCGGCAACGGGCAGGCCACTGCCATCCTCTTCGCGCGCGAGGGGGCCAAGGTCGTGTGCGCCGATCTCTTCCAGGAGCGGGCGCTTGCCACTGTCGACACGATCACACGCGAAGGCGGGCAAAGCTTCGCTTTGCGCGCAGACGCCAGCAAGGCGGCCGATTGCCAAGCCATGGTGCGTGCTGCGCTCGAGCGCTTCGGCCGGCTGGATATCCTGCATAACAACGTCGGCATCTCCGTGCGCGCTGATGTCCTCGAGGTGACGGAGGAGCAGTGGGACCGCGTCATGGCGATCAACGTAAAGAGCATCGTCCTCGCCGCGAAGTACGCGATTCCGGAGATGGTCAGGGCGGGTGGCGGCTCGATAATTAACGTCTCCTCGGTCGCTGGCCTGCGCGCGAACCAGAGCACCCCTTACAGCACCTCCAAGGCCGCCATCGTCGGCCTCACGCGCTCCATGGCAGGCGATCACGGGCGCCAGGGCGTCCGCGTGAACTGCATCCTCCCGGGCTTGATCTACGGCCCGATGACGGCGCCGCGCATGGACGACGACATCCGGCGCAAGCGCCGCGAGGCCGGGGCACTGGGCACCGAGGGCACCGGCTGGGACGTGGCGTGGGCGGCGGTGTTTCTCGCGAGCGACGAAGCGCGCTGGATCACCGGCGTCGCGCTGCCCGTCGATGCCGGCTTCTTGGTGATGAGCCCCACGACCTCGGTGCGCCTCGCGCAGCAGAAGTTCTAGTCGACCAGGATCGCGCGGTAGTCGTTGACGTTGGTGCGCGTCGG
>DASRTX010000529.1:0-5031 GCA_035655715.1 Myxococcales bacterium
GACGACGCTCACCTTGTCGGCCGCTTTCGCTTTGATCGTCATCGACCGGTTCACGGCGCGCGCGTCCGTATTCGCGCAGCGCGGGGCGCAAGATGAAGCGCGCGTGCTGGCGGAGCTGGCCTCGCGCTCGCTCGACGCGCCGGGCGCGACGCTCGCCACGGCCGCTCACCAGCTGGAGAGCTCGCGCATCCTCCAGGCATTCACCCACAGTGAAATCGCCACCCACGTCGCCATCGAGGACGCGCAGGGCCGGACACTCGTCGCGGTGGGTGAGCTCGAGCCTGCGTCCGGTGGGCAGATCGTCACCGCGTCCGCGCCCATCCGCGATCTCGGATCGGTGCGCGTGCGCAAGGCGACCTTCGGCATGGTGCAGCTGATGAGCGACGTGGCGCCCAAGGTGGCCTTGCTCGCCTTCATGTTCGCGGTGGCTTCCGCGGCGCTGGCGATGGTGATCGGCGGCGCCGTGGCCGCGCCCATCGAAGGGCTGACGCGCGCGGCGGAACGCGTGGCGGCGGGCGAGCGGCAGGCGCCCCTGCCCGCGGCGCGCGGCCGCGAGGTGCGCGCCCTCACCCTCGCGCTGGAGTCGATGCGCCGCGAGCTGGAGGAGCGGCATGCGCTGGAGAACTTCGTCGCCGACGTCTCGCACGAGCTGAAGAACCCGGTGGCCGCCATCCGCGCCTCCGCCGAGGTGCTCACCGAGGGCGCCGCCGACGAGCCGGAGACGGCGCGGCGCTTCGCGCTGCGCATCCGCGAGAGCGCCGACAAGCTGCAGCAGCTCACCCAGGACCTGCTCTCGCTGGCGCGGCTGGAGGCGCGCGGCATCGAGCCCAAGGACGAGCCGGTGGATCTCTCCGCCATCGCCCGCGAGGCGGTGGACGCGCAGGGGCCCACCGCCGCTGCCCGCAAGGTACGGCTGGAGCTGCGCGCGGAGGGGCCCGCTCCGGTGCGCGGCGATCCGCTCTGGCTGCGGCGCGCGCTGGAAAACCTGCTCGGCAACGCGGTCCAGCACTCGCCCGAGGGCGCGCCGGTGGAGGTGAACGTGCGCCGCGGCCCCGAGTGCGTGGCGCAGGTCCGCGATCATGGCGCAGGCGTCGATCCCGCCATCCGCGATCGCCTCTTCGAGCGCTTCGCCACCACCCGCCACGGCGACGGCGGCACCGGCCTGGGCCTCGCCATCGTCCGCGCGGTGGCCGAGCTTCACGGCGGCCGCGCCGAGCTGCGCGAGACTTCCGCGGAGGGATCGGTCTTCGAGATCCGCCTGCCTGCGAGCTAATTCGGGCTAATTCGGGGACACCTTACGTAATTCGTCCGACAGGGCGTACGACGAATTACGTATCGTGTCCCCGAATTACTTTTTCTTTGCCTTCTTGCGGCGCTTCTTCTTGTCGCCCTGCATGTAGCTGTAGTCCGGCTTGGGCGTGTCCGGAGGAGCGTCGGGCGCCGCGTACTGCAGGCGCCGATCCGCCAGCGCGGCCAGGGCCGCAGGGTCGAGCTGCGCCATGCCCAGCGCGCGCGCGGCCTCCAGCGCCGTCAGCGACCGGCCGCCCTCCCAGATCTTGTGCAGCGTCGGCTGCTGGGCGTTCCACCACGAAGGCCCGAGCTTCTGTTCGAGCTGCGCGGCGAGTACCGAGCCCAAAAGCGTGGTGGCGGCGCGCAGCATGGGATCCGCCTCCAGCGCCCAGCGGGCCGCGTCGTCCTCGGAGACGGCGCAGAAGAGCGCGCGCTGGATGAGGCCGCGATAGAGCGCCGCCTGCGCCTCGGCGGTGCGCGCGCCCTCGCGCCGGCGCAGCTCGAAGAGCACCAGGGCGGCCGCGCGGCGCGCCGTCAGCAGCCGGCGCGTGGCCTCGGTGTGCACCAGGTCGTCCAGCGGCTCGCCGCGCAGCTGCGTCGCCCCGCGCAGCCACTCCGGGTCGCCGGCCAGCGCCTCGAAGAGCTGGGCCGCGCCCTCCGCGGCGGATCCGTCGCCCAGCTGCGCCAGCTCCCATCGCGGGACGGCGGCGATGGTCGCGCCGACCGCCCGCGACCCTTCGTGGAAGGTGCCGCGCTGCTCCTCGAACCCGCCCGAGGGCCGCAGCGAGATGCGCACGTCGATGGGCGGATCAACCAGCAGGGCCAGCGGGCGCGCCCCCTTGGAGGGCGAGGGCTCCGCGTCCACGTGCAGCCGCGGCGGCGGCGCCGCGCCGATGTGGTTGAAGACGTCCCGCGCCACCGGCCACGCCTTGCCCGGGGAGAACTGCGCATCCGCCAGCGCCGTGCGGACCAGGCGCGGCAGGTCGGCGCGCCGCAAGCGATCCGAAGTGGTGCCCAGATTGCGCACGGAGGCCGCCGCCACTGCCCTGCCGCCGACGTCCGCGGTGGCAGCAAGCGTGCGCTCCGCCAGATCGGCGAGCTGCGGGAGCGGCATCCGCAGCGCGTTTTCCTGCAACGCGGTCCAGCTGCCCAGCCCCAGCGCCGCAACGGCCTTCTCCACCGCCTCGTCGCGCGAAATCGCCAGCGGCGCCAGCGGCGCGGCCGCTTTCGCCTCCGCGGCGGCCAGGGCGCCTCGCTTCTGCGCGCCGGGCTCCTCCATCAGCAATCGATCGAGATCGCGCTCGCCCACGGTGGCGCGGGTCTCGCCGGGCACCGCGAAGGCCAGTTGCGCCCGCGCGATCTCCAGCGCCTCGATGCCGGCGCGCGCTTCACGACTCAGGGCCAGCGTGGCGAGCTGCTGGGCCAGGAGCCGCAACGCAGGAGCGTCGGCGCCGCGGGCGGAAGCGGCGGCCGTGGAGACGGCCTCGATGGACTCCCGCTTAGCCAGCCGCGGGTGCTCGGCGAGCGCGCTGGAAGGCAGCGGGCCCGTGCCAGTGGTCCAGCGGGTCCAGAGCAGCTCGCCCTCCGCGCGCAGCAGCGCGTGCGTCTCTTCCGACAGCTCGGCCGCGGTGCGCGCGGCGTCGGAGGCGGCGATGGGCGCGGCCGGCAGCGGGGCGGCTCCCTTGCGCGTGGTCTGGGGCGGAGCGTGCCCACAGGCGAGGGCAACGAAGAGCAACAGGAGCAGCGGCACAGTGGTTCACTCGCACCGATGCGCCGCTCCGGCAAGCGTTTTTGCGCTATGTAGGCGCGGTGGCTGCCAGCGCCGACATGGCCCGCGCCCGTGCGGCGCTCGCGCGTTCCCTGCGCGCAAGCCTGGAGCGGCGCGGCTACCTCGAGGCGGAGACGCCCATCGCGGTTCCCTTCGCGGGCCAGGAGCCGCACCTCCGGCCTTTCGAGACCGTCTTCACACCCGACCTGCCCGTGCCTCCCGACGGCGTGCAGGGGGCGCGGCGGCTACACCTCCACACCAGCCCCGAGTACGCGATGAAGCGCCTGCTGGCGCGCCCCGGATTTTCCCGCTGCTACCAGCTGGCGCGCGTCTTCCGCGACGGCGAGGTCTCGCGCACCCACAATCCCGAGTTCACGCTGCTGGAGCTCTACGCCTCCCCCGGGAGCGCGCAGTCGATCATGGCGGACGTCGAGCAGATCCTCTTCGAGGCCGCCGCCGAGGCGCCGGCGCGCAAGGGACACGGGCGCGGATCGGGCACCATCTCCTTGCGCCCGCCCTTCGAGCGCCTCTCTTGTCGCGAGGCGTTCTTGCGCTACGCCGGATTCGATCCGCTCGCGCTCGACGAAGAGGCCCTCGCCCAGGCCGCGCGCGCTTGCGGCGTCCGGCCCGCGGCGGGCACCTCCTGGGACGACCTGTTCACCCAGGTGCTGCTCGAGCGCATCGAGCCCGCGCTGGGCATCGAGCGCCCCACCTTCCTCACCGAGTATCCCGCCTCGCAGGCCGCGCTCGCACGGCTCAAGCCCGAGGATCCCCGAGTGGCCGAGCGCTTCGAGCTCTATGCCGGCGGGTTGGAGCTCGCCAACGGCTTCTCCGAGCTCTGCGACGCGCGCGAGCAGCGCCGGCGGCTGCAGGACGAGCAGGAGCAGCGCCGCAATTCCGGCCGCGACGTCTTCCCGCTCGACGAGAAGTTCCTCGGCGCGCTCGACGCCATCGGGGAGGCGGGCGGCGTGGCCTTGGGGGTGGATCGGCTGCTGATGCTGATCACCGGCGCCGCCACCATCGCGGACGTGCTGCTCTTTCCGGCGGCCGAGGAGTATCCGGCGGCGAGGAGCGCGCGATGATCGTGCTCAGCTTCCTGCACACCGTCTTCGGCTGGCTGTGGATCGTGGCCGACACCATGATCTCCGCCGCGCTGATCGGCATCTTCGGCGAGTCGGACCGCTCCGAGCGCGTGCTGCGTTCATGGGGCCGGCGTTTCGTGCGCGTCTGCGGGGCGCGCCTGATCGTCCAGCGCGACGCCGCGCTCAACCCTGAGCGCAGCTACGTCTTCGTCTCCAACCACACCTCCAACCTGGACGCGCCCGCCATCCTCTCGGTGGTGGATCACCCGCTGCGCTTCATCGCCAAGCAGGAGCTCTCGTACATCCCCATCTTCGGCTGGGCGGCGCGGCGCATGGGACACGTGTTCATCGACCGCAAGAACACCGGGCGCTCCACCAAGGCCATCCGCGGGCGCATCGACCGCGGGCTGCGCGGCGGATCGCTCTTCTTCTTCGCCGAGGGCACGCGCTCGAAGCTGGACGAGCTCTTGCCCTTCAAGAAGGGCGCCGCGGTGGCGGCGTTGGAGATGGGGCTCGACTGCGTGCCCATCGCCGTGGCGGGCGCGCGCGACGTGCTCAAGCCCAAGGGAATGGCGCTCTTCCGGCCGGGACCGGTGGCGGTGGTGTTTGGCAAGCCCATTCCCGTCGCCGGGCACGGGCTGGATCAGCGTACGGAGCTGGTGGCCGAGCAGCGGGCCGCCGTCGAAGGCGCGCTGGCCGAGGCGCGCGCCCTGGTGGCTAGGGCACGCGGAGGATCAGGCACTTGAGGTAGCGCGTCTCGGGAACCCCGAGCAGCGTGGGGTGATCGCGCGCAGCGCCGCGGCGCTCGACCACCTGGGCGGTGCGCTTGGCGTCGCTGGCCGCCTGCAGTACGGTCCGCTCGAAGGTCTCGTCGTCGATGTGGAAGGAGCA
>DASRTX010000530.1:0-15138 GCA_035655715.1 Myxococcales bacterium
TCCGAGCTGGAGGTCGCCCTGTCCAAGCTGGACCTCTCGCGCACCACGCCGCTGGAAGCCCTGCTCTGGCTCCACGAGCAGCAGAAGAAGCTGCGCTGAGTTTCGGGGACACCTTACGTAAGACGTCGTATGGTGTCCCCGAAACTCGGGGATGTCCGATGGCGGCCAACAAGACCACCGCCAAGGCCCCCGCGGCCCCCCGCGGCCCCGCGGCCATCTCACACGATTCTTGCCGGGACGCCAGAATCGTTTGAGATGTGTCTAGGGGCTAGGGGCCGATACGTTCCGGATACGTTCGCTGTTGAGTACCTACTCGGCATTCCCACGTCTGACGAGGGACGGTATTGGTGGTTCGGAAAGATATGCTTCTGGGTGGTGGGCGGAAGAGTCCTTGGGAATCGGGATGAAGTTACCACCATGACAACCATGCGCGGCAGCCTTGAGGATGTACTTCGCTATCGGGGCCAGCGACATGATAAAGGCTTGCTTCAATTGCCTGCTGGGGCCGCGTTTCAGGCCATCTATGACCCCCTCAGCGTCGATCGTGGCCAACCCTTGAAAGAGGTACGCGAAGCCGAACGACAATTCTCTCGATTCAATGTGATCCCAAACGGTGTTGACGTATTCGATCAATGGTCGGCATATTTGATCGAAGACCAACGCCATGGTCGATATCTATGGCGCGGCCCTGACGAAGAGATCCATGAGATGTGGTTGAGGGCTGGTGTCGTCGACGAGGTGCTGGATGCTTTTCTAGACGACCTTTGTCGCAGTACAGGATGGGAAAGGCTAAGCCCACATCGCTCATGAATAGTCTCGTAATAATCATCTGACCCGACCCGAGAGAGAGAGACATCTCACAAGATTCTTGCCGGCACGCTCCAAGGCGGGGGTCGAAAAGAATGCGGCGGGAACTCGACGTCGAAGACTCCGGAAAGCCACTCGCGCGACGCCTGGCGGAAAGCCGAAAGGAAGTCCCGATATCGACGAACCGCCTCGATCCAGAGCCGCTTGGTCGAAGCGTGCGCCTTGGGACGCGGAGTGTGGCTGGTCTTGATGGGGCTGCCATGAGGATCCTGCGCGGTGATGTGCCGAGCGTCCTCGGTGGTCGGGTTCGGCGCGGCCGCGTCGATGCCCGCGACCAACTGCGCGACCAGGCAACTGCGCTCCGCCGCCGTGAGCGATGCCCAGCACGGGAGCGGTGCAAGTTCGAGTTTCTCCGTCTCGCTGGGGCACTCTTCGGAGAACCGGTCGATCTTGACGTTCTCGTCGACCTCCATCTCCCAGCGCCTCGTCCAGTTGCGCCATCGGTGCAGTGAAGCTCTTCCTCCCTCGAGGAGCGCCTGGGCGCAGCTGAGCCCAGGCCACTGCCGACATCGGCTGACAAGGCCTTCCTTCACGCCGTGGCTGAGAATGTAGATGAGGCGCTCGACCTGGGCCCCTTCGTCCACGATGGGCTCCGCGGAGTAGCGACGGGCGAAGAACCGCCCCCGCCAACCGACGAGGCGCCCGACCTTGACGGCGATGTTGCTCTGCAGCCGCTGCATGAACCGGCTCATCGCGATCGCTGAAGGGGCACGTACCATCGCGTGAAAATGGTTCGAAGTGAAGACGTAGGCGAAGAGCTCGACCTGGCACTGCCGCACGGCGCGGCCCAGGATGCCGCCGATCAGCTCGTTGGTCTTGTCGCTCGGCGCCATGAGAAAGCGCGACTGGATGGTGCGAGACGTGATGAAGAAGACCGTCTGCGGGTCGAAATGTCGAACGGGATACGCCATGGCGGCGGCAAGTGAGCAAGTTGAGCGCCAAGTGCCCCGCCACAGTAGGCTTCCTGCAGCCCACGCAGGGCGCGGTCTCATTTTGGGAGTCCAATTGTCGGAACACCGGTCCCAAATCGCTACAGCCGGGAATCGTGTGAGAGGTGTTTAGGGTCGGACCTGCTCCCTGACGCCCTCGCGCCGGCGATCGAGGCGATGATGGCGCAGGCGATGCCGATCATCAAAGCGACGGTCGAGCGGGCGGAGGCCGCCGGAGACGAAGGTCGCTCCAACTTGTAGGATGTGCGCCGGCAGCGCGGGGGGATGACCGATGGCAGCCAACAAGACCACCACGAGCAAGGCCAGCGTCGCAGCGTTCATTGGCGCGCTCCCTGACGCGGCCCGGCGCGCCGATGCCCAGGCGCTCGCCAAGATGATGCGCGCCGCCACCGGGGAGAAGCCCATCATGTGGGGTTCCTCCATCGTCGGGTTCGGCAACTTCCACTACAAGTACGAGAGCGGCCGGGAGGGGGATACGCCGCTGCTGGCATTCTCCCCGCGCAAGGCCGCGCTCGTGGTCTATGGCGCCACGGGCTTCAACGGCGCCGAAATGCTGCTCTCCCGCCTCGGCAAGCACACCGCCGGGAAGGGATGCCTGTACCTCAAGAAGCTGGACGACGTGGATCCGCTGATGCTGCGGAAGTTGCTCGAACGCGCCTTCGCCGCGCGCGCACGCGCCGGGAAGTGACGCCACGCGTGCGGGACCCGTGAGCAACTTTTCTGTTCCGCCGCCCACTCCCGGGTGTCAGAGCCCACGAGGCTGTTCGTCCGAGCCGGCCAGATCCCTTTCTGGCTCGGCACGGCGGCGGCTCATTGGCGGGGGTGGGGGAAGACATGGTTCGTTCGGGCGCAGCTTTCGAGGTGGGTACGGCAGCCGGCCCGGGTCTCGTCCTGGAGGCGGCGGGCGTCGAGAAGCATTACTGGAACGGCGGCGCGCCCGTCGCGGCCCTCCGGGGAATCTCGCTGGACCTGGCGCCGGGCGATTTCGTCGCCATCCTGGGCGGCCGCGGCGCAGGCAAGAGCACCTTGCTCAACATCGCCGGCTGCATCGACCGGCCGACAGGCGGCACCTGTCGCATCGCCGGCGAGGACATCGGGGACCTGGGCCCCGAAGAGCTCGCCGAGGTCCGCGATCGCCACATCGGCTTCGTCTTTCACGGCCTCAACCTCATCCCCGGCACCAGCGCGGTCGAAAACGTGGAGCTCCCGATGCTCCACCAGGGCATCGGCCTGGAAGAGCGGCGCCGGCGCGCCGCCGATGCGCTCGCCCGCGTGGATCTTGGCGCCAGTATGCACTGCCCCGTCGAAAAGCTCTCCCGCGGAGAGAGAGCGCGCCTGGCTATCGCCCGGGCGCTGGTGAACCACCCAACCTTGCTGCTCGTCGACGAGCCGATTTCAGGCAGCCGTCGCCGGAACGCGTCGCCGAAACTCGAGGTGGCGGTGTGCCTGCGGCGGCTCAATCGCGAGGGGCTCACCATCCTGCTTGCCACCGGCGACGGCCAGGTGGCTGCGCAGGCGAAGCGTATCGTCAGGCTCGCCGAGGGCCGCATCCTCTCGGGCCAGTGCGTGCTCCCCGCGCGCCAGGACCGGCGCGCGCGGGTCACGGCCTGATCTCAGGCGGCCGCGCGCCGCGACCCGCGGGCCGCAGCGAAGATTTCCTCGGCAAGCAGCTCCGCCGCGTCGGGCACTCCCTTGAAGCCGGGGAACGCCTGCATGTCCACCACCCAGGGCCGCCCGCCGCTCATCACCACGTCCACGCCGAACACCCGCACGCCGAACGCCTTGCCGCAGGCGACCGCGATCTCCTCCAGCTCCGGGCCGGGAGAGAACGCCTCGCCCAACTTGTCCTCGTACGTCGTGGGGGGCCAGATGCGCCGCACGCCGAACACCCTGCCGCCCGCGCAGTAGAGCTTGAAGTCGCGACCATCGGGCGTGTGATGGCGCTGCGCGAAGACCAGCGATTCCTGCGCCGGCAGGGCCGCCAGCTCCTCGGCGTTCCGCACAATTACAACTCCGCGTCCCTGCGACCCGCGGTACGGTTTCACCACCAGCGCGCCATCCCTCAAGAGCGGCAGGAGCTCCATCGGGTCGCGCGCCAGCCAGGTGGCCGGCACCGGAACGCCGGCGGCCTGCAGCACGCGCGTGGACACCACCTTGTCGCGCAGCGCCGCCGCCACCGGGTACGGGTTCAAGACGACAGCGCCCTGCGCGTGCAGCGCTCCGGCCATGCTGAGCGCGCGATCGGTCCCCGACTTGAGCACGTACAGGTCGTGCCGCACGCGCAGGCTGGAGAGATCGGTGAGCGACTCATCGGGGTAGATCACGTCCACGCTCGCGCCGCGCTCCCGCAAGAGCCGGATCACCTCCGGCATGATGGGGCTTTTGCGCTCCGGCGGGTGCTTCACCATCAACAGGGCGATGCGCATGCGCTCCTCGCGGGCTCGGGGGGCGCAGGCATGGCCCTGCGCATGACGAAGAAGGCGTACAGCTCGCTGACCGCGGCCAGCGCAATGCGGGTGCCCATCAGGGCGCCAACGCCCCAGCCGTTCCAGAGAAAGCCGGCCAGCATGGGCCCCAGCACTCCCCCGGCGTCCTCGCCCATGGTCAGCCAGCTCATGGTGCGGGCGCGCTTGCTGCGGTCCAGCCGGGCCACGCTGCTCATCAGGGCGCCCCAGGCGGGACGGAAGGCGGCGGTGCCCAGGTCGTCGGTGCAGCGCGCGATGCCCACCCCGGCGAAGGTGGGCGAGACGATGTAGAGCAGCGAGGAGATGGTGTTGGCCCCGCCGCGGATGGCCAGCACCACCTTGTGGCTCACGTTGTCGGAAAGCCAGCCGAACACCGGCCCGGCGACGACGGCCACGGTGGTGGAGCAGGCATAGACGAGGCCCGTCTGGGTGGTGGAGAGCCCCGCGTACTCGGTGGCCAGCACCGGGAACAACCCCGCCAGCATCTCCGCGCTGCCGGCCACCAGCACGCCGAAACCAGCCACCGCGAACACTGGCGCCCGCTCCGTTCGTGGGGCAGCGGGAAGCTCCTTCGCCGGCTTGCTCTCGCGCTGCTCCGACGGCAGCTCTTCCACGTACTTCAACACCACCAAGAGCGGCAGCGAGGAGAGGACGAAGCCGGCCAGGAAGAGCACCGGATATCGCGCCCCGATGATCCCCATGAGGATGCCGGCGCACGCCTTGGACAGCGAACCGGCCACCGCCTTCCCGGTCTGGTACCAGGCGAAGGCAGAGGCCACCTTCTTGCCGCCGCCGCGCTCGGCCAGGAGCACGCTCGCCGCCGGATCGCGCAGCGCCGCCGACACGCCGTGCAGGGAGCGGACGGCAAAGAGCTGCCAGGGCGCGCTGGAGAAGACCAGCAAGAGCGACACCAGGCTCCGCAGCGCCACGGCGACCACCAGCGTGCGCCGCGGGCCGAACCGATCGGCGGTCCAGCCCAGCACGGGCTTGAGGCCGATGGCCACCGCGCTGTTGAGCGAGATGAGGAATCCGATCTGCGCCAGCGAAAGTCCCAGGTGCCGCGCATACAGCGGCAGGGTGAAGTTGAGGACGCCGAAGGCGAGCCGCGAGAAAAGGCCCTCGCCGACGATGGCGAAGAGGGTGGGGTCGATGCGGCGTTCGGCGCGGGAAGCATTCAAGACAGCTCTCCGTTCATGGAGGGCAGACCCCGCGGCGGGGTGGTGTGCAGCGATGCGTGCGCGAAGGTCGCGATGCAGTCCGCCACCGCCTCGCCGGCGCCGGCGGCGCCCTTGTAGCCGGGGAAGTAGTTCACGTCGATGACCCGGGGCCCGTCCGACGACTCGATCAGATCGAGCCCGAAGAGCCGGAGCCCGAAGGCACTGCCGCAGCGCACGGCGATGCGGCGCACCTCCGCGGTCACCTCCGCCGGCTGGCCCGGCACCGAGAAGCTGCTGGCGGAGAAGGGCTTGCGGGTGGCGAAGACGCGGTCGCCGGCCACATAGACGCGCAGGTCCTGGCCGGGCCCGGGGATGAACTCCTGCACCAGCACCGGCTCGCGCGGCGGCGGCACGGAGAGCAGCTCTGCCTCGCCGTGGACGATGCGGACGCCTTCGCCGCGCCAGCCCATGTGCGGCTTGATGACCAGCGACATCTGGCGCGCCACGGGAGCCAGGAGCCGCAGATCGCCCGTCACCCAGCTGCGCGCGGAGGGGATGCCGGCGCTGGCCAGCACTTGCGCAGCAACGATCTTGTCGCGCGCCGCCAGGCAGGAAGGGTACGGGTTGAGGACGCATGCGCCCGCCGCGTGCAGCGCGCCAGCCAGGCTGAGGGAGAGCGGCGTGTACGACTTGAGCAGCCAGAGGTCGGCCTCGGTGCCCACCCGCTCCGGCCGCTGGACCGACTCCTCCGCGATGACGGACGAGATCTCGAAGCCGCGCTTGCGCAACCGCTCGCTGGCCTCCACCACGATTTCGCTGGGGCCGTCGCTCCGGCGCGCCAGCAGGAAGCGCAGCCTCATGCGATGCTCCGCACCGCCACGGGCTCGCCTGCGGACATGCCGTCGCGCGCCCAGCTCCACACCAGCTCCTTCAGGCTGAGCAGCACGTTGTCCTGCTCGCGGTGCTCGGCCAGCTTGTTGAAGGCCTCGAAGACGTCGCGGCCCAGGCCCATGCCGGGATCGAGGCCGGGAACGCTGCGCAGGGCGACGTCGGGAGCCTCGGCGCCGGCGTTGGAGCTCTCGCCGCAGACGAAGCACATGGCCGCCGCGGCCACCAGCGCCAGCCGGCGCGGCCGCACGCCGGCCTCTGCCGCCAGCCGCGCGGCGCCCAGAAGCCGGTCCTCCGGCCCCAGCTTGCGCAGGGGATCGCGGCCGACGCGGCTCACCGGATCGTCCAGCGAAGCGTTCTCGAAGCGCGCGACGATCTCGTCCAGCTCGGCGCGATCCCCGGCCAGCTCGGGGCCGTAGCGGCTGGCCAGGCCGCGCTGGCCCTCCTCCATTGCTGCCAGCACGGCGACGCGAATCTCGGGGTCGCGGATGGCGGAGTGCACGTAGTGATACCCCTTGAGCGCGCCGAGGTACGCGGCCGCGGCATGGCCAGCGCTGAACATGTAGAGCTTCTTCATCACCCAGGCGCCGAAGTCCTCGACCGCGCGCATTCCCTCGATGCGCGGCAGCGGCGCGCGCAGCGAAGGGCCGTGCACGATGAAGCTCGAGGGAGGATCGCCCCAGAACGTCAGCGGCTCGCCGCGCGCGGGATCGCCGGTGAAACGGGTGACGATGCGGCTCACCAGCGCGCCGGAGAATCCGTGGCCTGCGTCGCGGAGAGCCGGCGCGGACTGAAAGGCCGCTTCTTGAAGACACCCGCCCGGATCGGCGCAGTTCTCGAACGCGATCACGTTGACCGGGGTTGCCCGCCGCGACAGTCCGCGGGCCAGCACCGGCGCCACGGCGGCGAGGTTGCGGGGGCCCACCGAGACTGCCACCAGGTCCGCGGAACCGATCGCGTCTGCCACCGCCTCCTCGTCGGCGATCTGCAGCGCGCGGAGGCCGGTCACCTCGATGTCGCGCTCGTGCCGGCCGTCGGTGAGCCGCACGCGGTAGGAGCCGGCCTGGGAGAGCCGATCGACGATCTCGCCGCGGCCCACGAAGGTCAGCTCGTACCCGGAGGCGCGCAGCAGCTGCCCTATGAAGCCGCAGCCGATGCGCCCTGGTCCGATGATCACCGCGTTCATGCCGACACCGCCTTCGGTTCGCAGGATGGGAAAGTCGAAGGCTCGCCTGCGGCGGCGCGCTTGGCGGCTGCGTACAGGTAGTCGGCGAGCCGCAGCGCGGCGTCGGGCACGCCCTTGAAGCCGGGGAAGCTGTGGATGTCCACCAGGTAGAAGGCGCCGTTGCTGAGGATCACGTCGGCGCCGAAGAGCTCCACGCCGAAGGCCGCGGCGCAGCGCAGGGCCAGGTCGCGCAGCTCCCTGGTGATGGTAAAGGGCTCGCCGCACTTCTCGCGGAAGGTGCGCGCGGGAAAGCGCCGGAGCACGCCGAACAGCTGGCCGCCGATGCAGTAGATCTTCCGATCCGCCGCCTCCTCGCCGTCGGGCTTGTGGTAGCGCTGCGCGACCATCGGCCCCTCGCACGCGTCGTCCAGCTCGTCGCTGTCCCAGACCACGCGCGTGCCGTGCCCGTGCGAGCGGCGGCAGGGCCTGATCACCAGCGGGCCGTCCTCGAGCAGGCGCGCCAGCCGCTGCGGCGAGGAGATTACCCAGGTCTCGGGAACCGGCACGCCTGCCGCCAGCAGCCGGCGTATGGCCGCCACCTTGTCCTTCATCATCATCGCCACCGGCCACGGGTTGACGATGTTGGCGCCCACCGCGTGCAGGGCGCCAGCCACGCTCAGCCCCAGCTCGGTGTCGCTCTTGAGCACGTAGAGGTCGTGCTCCACCCGCAGCGTGCCCAGCGCCGTGCAGCGATCCTCGGCGTAGATCACTTCCACCGTGGCCCCCCACTGGCGCAAGAGCGCGAGCACCTCGGGCATCAGCGGGCTGCGCCGCGTGCTCCAGCTTGGGGTCATCAGCATTCCGATCCTCATCGCTTCCGTTCCTCGCGCGCGGCGCGGGCGCGCGCGATGGCGAAGCGGGCGAGCATGTCGTCGGCGTCCTCCACCGCGGAGTAGTTGGGAAAGTCGTTGACCTCGATGACCAGCGGGCCGTCGGGCGTCTCGATGCAGTCGACGCCGAAGAGCTCGAGTCCGAAGATCTCGCCGCAGCGGAACGCCAGCTCGCGCAACCCGGCCGTCATCGGGACCGCCTGCGATCCGCTCTTGAAGGAGAGGGGAGACGGCTTGCGGACGGCATGGACCTCGGCGCCCGCCACGTAGAGCTTGAGATCGAAGCCGTCGGAGGCGATGTACGGCTGGGCCAGCGCCACCGGCTCTTTCCAGGGCAGCGCGGCCAGCTCCTCGAGGCTGTGGACGATGCACACGCCGCGGGCGTTGTCGCCGTACACCGGCTTCACCACCATGGGGAAGTCCGCCTCGGTGGAGCTCGCCACCAGCTCCGCCATCGTGTCCAGCCGCGTCGGCGGAATGGGGATGCCGGCCGCGGCCAGGGCGCGGCCCATGCGCGCCTTGTCCATCACGCTCTCGATGGAGGCGCGAGGATTGACGATGGCGATCCCCAGCGCCGCGGCGCGATCGAGAAGCTCGAGCAACGCCGCGCTGCGGCCGCGCGCGATCAAGAGATCGAGGCCCGACAACGTCAGCGCGCGCGCGTCCTCCGGATCGATGATGGTGGCGGGATGGCCGCAGCGGACCAGCGCGCCGGTGAGGCCGGCGGGCTGCTGCTGCGAGAGGTAGCGCGGCTCGGCAGCCACGGCGATGAGCAGGCGGGCGAGGCGACACCGGGGCGCCGTGCAACCTTGATCGTGTTTCTGGAGGCTCGACATGGTTTTCTGGAGGCTCGACATGGGCAGGGGGCTCGACACGGTCTTGTCACGTCCGACACCGCGTCGCCGCGAGCCGGAACACAAATCTCCTCCGCCGCCCCGCGATCACTTTCTTGTTCCGCGGCGTCGCGCCGCGCAGTCGAACGCCATATGGCCGACGCAGATTCTCGGAGAAAACGTAGATGATGAAGCGCACGTTTTTCGTTCGCGCTGCAGCCGTTGCGCTCGCGGTTTCCGGATGCGCGCGTTCGCGTCCGGCGGCCTATGTGGCCGAGCCGGTAAGCCGCGGTCCCATCTCAGAGGTGGTGTCCGCGACGGGCGACGTGTCGGCGGTGGTCACCGTCTCCGTCGGGTCGCAGATCTCCGGCACCATCTCCAGGCTCTACGCCGACTTCAACACCACGGTGAAGCAGGGACAGGTGCTCGCCGATCTCGATCCCCGCCTCTTCGAGGTGGCGCACGCCCGCGCGGTCGCCGGCCTGGTGGCGGCGCAAGCGGATCGCGAGAAGGCGCGCGTGGCCCTGGCCGACGCCCAGCGAGCGCGGGGGCGCACCCGCGAGCTGTTCGCGCGTTCGCTGGTGGCGCGCGCCGATCTCGACGGCGCGGAGTCCGCCTGGCAGGCCGCGGTGGCGGCGCTGCAGGCCGCCGACGCCCGGGTGCTGCAGGCGCGCGCCGATCGCGACGCCGCCGCCACCAGCGTGCAGCTGTGCCGGATCCGCAGTCCCATCGACGGCGTGGTCATCTCGCGCAACGTCGACGTCGGGCAGACGGTGGCGGCCAGCCTGCAGGCGCCCGTCATCTTCGTCATCGCCAACGATCTCTCGCGCATGCAGGTGCTCGCCAACGTCGACGAGGCCGACGTGGGCAAGGTGAAGGAAGGGATGATGGCGCGCTTCACCGTCGATGCCTTCCCCGGAGAGGTCTTCCAGGGCCGGCTTCGCGAAGTCCGGCAGGCGCCCACCGCCATCCAGAGCGTAGTGACCTACGCGGCCGTGGTGGACGCACCCAATCCGGAGCGCAAGCTGCGCCAGGGCATGACCGCCTCGGTCACCGTGGTCACGAACCAGCGCGCCGGCGCGCTGCGGGTGGCCAACGCCGCGCTTCGCTACAAGCCGGGAGGCGAGGCGGCCGGCGCAGAGAAGGCCGAGTCTCCCAAAGTGTCGCTCGTGGCCGAGGCATGGGCTCGGGGCGAGGCGCCGGAAGCCGAGCCGCCGCGGCCCGGCGTGCGCAAGGCGGTTGCCTACAAGCTCGAGGGCGGCCGCCCGGTCCGCGTGCCGGTGTTGACCGGGATCTCGGATGGCCGGTTGACCGAGGTGGTCTCGGGCCTGTCAGAAGGAGATGAAGTGGTGCTGGCGGACGCCGCCGGCGGCGAAGCGAAAGGAGCAAAGCGTGGCCCCTTCTAACCTGGCCCATGCGATCCGCCCCGAGCAGGTGCGGGCGCCGCTGGTCTCTGCCGTTGACATCGAAAAGGTCTATCGCAGCGGCGACGTGCCGGTGGCGGCGCTGCGCGGCGTCTCGCTCGATCTGGCGCGCGGCGACTTCGTTGCCATCATGGGCGCATCGGGCTCGGGCAAGAGCAGCTTCATGAACATCATGGGCTGCCTGGACCGGCCCACCCGCGGCCGCTACCTGCTCGGCGGCGAGGACGTGAGCGCGCTCTCCCGCGACCAGCTTGCGCAGGTGCGGGGCAAGCGCATCGGCTTCGTCTTCCAGGGCTTCAATCTGCTGGCGCGCACCAGTGCGGTGGAGAACGTGGAGCTGCCCATGCTGTACCAGGGCATCGGCTCCCACGAGCGGCGGCGCCGGGCGGTTGCGGCCCTGGAGCGCGTGGGCCTGGGCGGCCGCCTCGATCACACTCCCTCTCAACTCTCCGGGGGTCAGCAGCAGCGTGTGGCGGTCGCCCGTGCCCTGGCGGCGCGCCCCACGCTGCTGCTGGCCGACGAGCCCACCGGCAACCTCGACTCCGCCACCAGCATCGAGGTGATGGGCATCTTCCAGCGGCTCAACGACGAGGGCCTCACCATCCTCCTGGTGACCCACGAACCGGACATCGCCGAGCACGCGCGGCGCGTGGTCACGTTCAAGGACGGGCTCATCCTCTCCGACGAGCCGGTCCGCAAGCGTCGGCTCGCCGGACGGCTGCGGGAGGCGGTGTCATGAACGCCGTCACCTCGGCGCGCACCGCCGTGCTGGCCGTCCACCGCAACAAGCTGCGCTCCGCGCTGGCGGTGGTGGGAATCGTCATCGCCGTGGCCGCCGTCGTGGCCACCGTGGCGCTGGGTCAGGGCGCCAAGGTGAAGGTGGCGCGCGAGATGGCCTCGCTGGGCCTCAACATGCTCACCATCTCTCCAGGCGCGGTGAGCAGCCACGGCGCATCTTCTGGAGCGGGCGGCACCCAGACGCTCACCCTCGACGACGCGCAGGCCGTCGAGCGCGAGCTGGGTTCGATCCTGAGCGCCGTCGCTCCGCTCAACAAGAGCGGTGCGCAGCTGGTGCGGGGGGACGCCAACTGGTTCGCGCCGGTGTTCGGCACCTGGCCCGGATACCTCAAGATCCGCGACTGGCACCTGGCGATGGGGCAGCCCTTCGGCGCCGAGGAGGTGGCGGTGGGCGCCAAGGTCTGCCTGCTTGGACAGACCGTGCGCGAGCGGCTCTTTGGCGACGCCTCGCCGCTGGGCGCGGAGATCCGCGTGCAGCGCATGCCCTGCAAGGTGATCGGCGTGCTCAGCCCCAAGGGCGCCGGCAACGGCCAGCAGGACCAGGACGACGTGGTGGTGATGCCCTGGACCACTCTGGTGCGTCGCGTCCAGGGCGCGCAGGGGCAGGCGCTGGGGAATCTCCTGGTGGGAGCGCGGTCGCCGCAGCTGATCGGGGAGGCGGAGCACGAGGTACGCCAACTCCTCCGCCAGCGGCACCACCTCGCCGAGGACGTGCCGGACGACTTCCGCATCCGGAACCTGGCCGATCTCCAGGCCTCTGCGAACGCGCAGACCCAGACGCTCTCGGTGCTGCTCAGCGCCATCGCGCTGATCTCGCTGATCGTCGGCGCCATCGGCATCGCCAACGTGATGCTGGTGTCGGTGACCGAGCGGACCCGCGAGATCGGGATCCGGATGGCGGTGGGCGCGCGCGGGCGGGACGTGCTCTTCCAGTTCCTCACCGAGGCGGTGGCGCTGGCAGCGGCGGGCGGGCTGCTGGGGTTGATCTGCGGCGCCGGCGCAGCCGGGCTGATGGCGGTCAAGGCCGGATGGCCTACGCTCCTGTCCCTGCCCGTGATGGTGGGAGCCGTGCTGCTGGCCGGCCTCGCCGGAGTGGTGGCTGGGTTCTATCCTGCGCTCCGGGCCTCGCGGCTGGACCCGATCGACGCCTTGCGCTTCGAATAAGCCAAGGATAGCGGTGGGTTGGGGCGGTACCTGAACGGATTGTCAGACCCCCTCGCTAGGCTGCCTCAAGTTGAAGGAGGCGGCCATGACGGCGGAGTCGACGAGGATCTGGCGGTGCCCCACTTGCAACCGGCTGCTCATCGAGCGCGGCGTGGACTATGCGCGCGCCCGGCACGAGGAGCTGGTGGCGCGCGCCCGGGGCGGGTCGGTGGAGTTCGTGCGCGAGGCCACCTGGCCCGCATATCTGGCATCGTTGAAGCGCTGCCGGTGCGGCAGCCGGCGCGAGCTCAAACCGGTTCCGGGGGGTGCGCCGCGCGGCCAGCTCGATCTGCAGATCGACGCGGTGGTGCTGCAATGAGCGCGCTCGTGTTCGTCGCGGCGGTGGCGCTGTTGGCGTGGTCGGTGGCGCGCGAATCGGCGCGCAGGCGCAGGTGGCGGGAGGCGGAGAGGCTCTCGCGCTGTCTCTTCGCGGCGGCAGGCCTGCGCAGATATCGGTCCAGGTGGGCGAAAAGTTGACGGAACCATCCCGCGTGCGAGCTTGCGCCCGTGCGCCCGATTCTCCTCGCCGCCGCGCTCGCGCTGGCTCCCGGCGCTGTCCGGGCCATGCCTGCGGCGGCCGCGCAGGCGCGCAAGCTGGAGGCGGCGAAGACGGCGCTGGAGAAGCTGCGCTCGGACTCGCGGCGGCGGCGCTATCGCGACGGCTGGGAGGCCGTGCTGCGGATGCTCGACGGCGCCGTGAAGGTCGCTCCTCATGGGCCGCGGGCGGCGGAGGCGGCGCTGGCGGCTGCGCGGGTGCGGGTGGAGCTGTGGGAGGTTTCGCGGTCGCCCGTCGATGCGCGTGCGGCCATCGCTGCGCTGCGCAAGGTGGACGACGATCATGCGGGCCCCGCGGGCGCGCAGGCGTTGGCGGCGGCGCTGGCGCTGGCTTCGCGCACGCACGACTCCCGCGATCGCGAGGCGGTGGCGCGGCGCCTTTTGGAGAGATACCCGCAGGACGCGAAGGCGGTGAGCCTCGCGGCTCCCACGCAGCATCCAATCGCGGCCCATCCGGAGAAGCCTGCCGCGGTGGCGCAGAAACCCGTGGAGGTGGGTGACGACGAGGACGCTGCCGGCGAGGAGCCGGCTGCGGAGACGGCCGCGCATGGCACCGATGCCATCGCGGAGATCGTGCAGGCGGCAAAGGCTCGCGCTACCGCCAGGGCGGCGGGGGCCGGCGCCGGCCAGGAAGACGCGGAGGCCGACGACGAGGAATCGCCGCCGGAGGAAGAGGCGCCGGAGGATCCGCCCTCCCGCAGCACGCCCATCGTCCGCGCGGTCAAGAGCGCCGTGGCGGCGCTGACCGCGCCCGACGACGAGCCGGCGCACGCGGCCAAGGCGCGCGAGCTGCGAGCCGCGGCGCTGGGGGGCGGGGCCTCCATCGCGACGCAACTCGGCCTCAAGACCAGGCGAGTGGTGGTGGACGCGGGCCACGGTGGCAGGGACGCGGGCGCCACCGGTCCGCACGGCACGCGCGAGAAGGACGTGGCGCTGGCCGTCGCCAAGAAAGTGGCGGCGCGGCTCAAGGCGCTGGGCTTCCAGGTGGTGATGACGCGGACGCGCGACGTCTTCGTGCCCCTGGATGAGAGAACCCGCATCGCCAACGAGGCCCGGGCCGATCTCTTCGTCTCCATCCACTGCAACGCTGCCCGGCGCAGGACCCTGCACGGAGTGGAGACCTGGACGCTCAACGTGGCGAGCGATCGCTACGCCACGCGGCTGGCCGCCTTCGAGAACGCCGAGGCCGACAGGACGGTCAGCGATCTGCGCCTCATCCTCGCCGACCTCGCCACCAAGGCCAACGCGAGCGACGCGCGCGATCTGGCGGTCGCGGTGCAGTCGTCACTGCTGCGCACGCTGCGCGGCCAGGTGGGGCCGGTGCGCGATCACGGCGTGAAGCAGGCGCTGTTCTATGTCCTCCTGGGGACGCACATGCCTTCCATCCTGGTGGAGACGGGGTTCATCTCCAACCCGGCGGAGGAGGCCCGACTGAAGAGCGGCCGCTTCCAGGAGGGCACGGCGGAGGCCATCGCCCGCGGCGTGAAGGACTACGTCCAATCCCGCCTCCGCCTCGCCAGCATCCCTTAGATGTAGCGTTTTCAGGTCAACCGCCAAGCACGCCAAGCACGCCAAGCACGCCAAGGTGTCTGCGGTTCTGTAGCTTGGCGCCATGCCCGACCGCGACCCGCGACCCCCGCCGGCGAGAGATCCGAGTCCCAAGGAACCGAAGAGGAAGGACCCTCCGCAGCGGGAGCCGAGCCGCAGGGACCCGCCGCCCGCGCCATCGCCTCAGCGAGAACCGCAACCGATCTCGCCGCCGCCGCCCGACAAACTTGGAGCTCCCCCGACCAGAACAGACAAACTTGGCCTGCTTCGCGGTTGATCTCTAGAAGCCTTCGTCTTGTTATTCTGCCCGCCATGGCAAATGAGGGGGCGGTTGGAGAGGCGCGGGAGAAGTTGGAGAAGGGCCGCGCAGCCATCCTCCAGCGGCATCGTGCCGG
>DASRTX010000531.1:0-2167 GCA_035655715.1 Myxococcales bacterium
ATTCGTCGCGGCGACGAGCCTGCTCAAGGTCACGGCACACGTCGCCCAGAACACGACCAACCGCCGCTCCGCGATCGACGGCCGGACGACCCGTCATCCCGGCTATGCGGTGAGCCAGAAGATCCGCAAGCGGATCGAGGAGGCGTTTGGCTGGATCAAAGAGATCGCCCTGCAACGCCGCGCCCGGCATCGCGGCAAGGACCGAGTCGGCTGGCAGTTCACCCTGGCCGCCGCGGCCTACAACCTGATCCGGCTGCCCAAGCTGATCGCGGCGTGATGACGAACGACGCAGAGCATCGGGCCGACCAGCAAAACTTCGCCCCAAAGCGGCCACCACCGCACCACCTGCCTCACCCGACCCGCGGTCGGCACACCGCTCCGCGGCAACCCGCCACTATGTCCGCAGCCCGCTAGTGTCTAGCTCCAGAAATTTGTGACAAAGTGATGGGCTGATGCGGAGGAGCCGATGCCCTATCGCGTACCGACGGCCCTGGAGCTGAACGAGACGGAACGCGCCGAGCTGGAAGCGTGGGCGCGACGCCGCAAGACGGCGCAGGCTCTGGCCCTGCGGGCTCGCATTGTCCTGCATGCCGCCGCAGGGCGGAGCAACACCGCCATCGCCACGGAACTGGGTGTCTCCAAGCATACCGTCGGCAAATGGCGCGAGCGCTTCGCCGGGTTGCGCACGGACGGCCTGCTCGACGAACCCCGGCCGGGCGCGCCGCGGCGGATCGGCGACGAGCAGGTCACTTCGCTGATCGACCGCACGCTCTCGACGCATCCGGACGGGGCCACGCACTGGAGCCTGCGCGTCATGGCCAAGGCCACCGGCCTGTCGGCCTCGACCGTCGGCCGCATCTGGCGCGCCTTCGGGCTGCAGCCGCACCGCAGCGAGACCTTCAAGCTCTCGACCGATCCGTTGTTCGCCGAGAAGGTGCGCGACATCGTCGGCCTCTACCTCGCCCCACCGGACCGGGCGCTGGTGCTGTGCGTCGACGAGAAGGCCCAGGTGCAGGCGCTGGACCGCACGCAGCCGCTCCTGCCGCTGCGCCCCGGGCAGGTGGAGCGCCGCACCCACGACTACGCCCGCCACGGCACGACCAGCCTGTTCGCGGCCCTGGACGTCAAGGCGGGGACCGTGATCGGCCGCTGCTTCCCGCGCCACCGCGCGGTCGAGTTCCGCCAGTTCCTCGACGCGGTCGAGGCCGCCGTGCCGCCCGACCTCGACATCCACCTCGTGCTCGACAACTCGGCGACCCACAAGACCAAGCTGATCCGCCACTGGCTGGCGAAGCGGCCGCGCTACCACGTCCACTTCACGCCCACCTCGGCGTCCTGGATCAACCAGGTCGAACGCTGGTTCGGCCTGCTAACCGAGCGCGCCCTTCGCCGTGGGGTTCACCGCTCCGTTGCCGACCTGGAGCGCGCCATCCGCGCCTTCATCGACACCACCAACGCCGAGCCCAAGCCCTTCCGCTGGGTGAAGACGGCCGACGACATCCTGGCCAGCGTCAAGCGCTTCTGCCTGCAGGCTCTCGGTGCATCGACGATGGAAGAAGCTTTGGCACGAACTTCAGAATCGAGATACTAGCACTACTCTGCCATGTTCATAGCCGGAGGTGATGGTCGAAGCGCCGCTGGCAGTGGGGGCAGCGCAGCAGGATGCGAGTAAGGGCCGCTACGATGTGTCGCCGGATCGCCGGCAGGCTTGGTTGGGGTGGCGGCCCGGGCAGCTTGGGCGGGGTGCCGGCGCTTTTTCCCCCCGAGCCGCAGCCGCAGGTGCTGGAGGAAGGCGAAGGCGAGCTGGCACAACAGCGCGTGGTGGTGCAGGCCGCGCCACGAGCGGCCCTCGAAGTGGTCGAGGCCGAGTTCGTCCTTCATCTGCTGGTGCATCTGCTCGCAGATCCAGCGAGCCTTGCTCAAGGCGGCCAGGGTCTCGAGCGAGGCCTCGGGCGGGAGGTTGGACAGGTAGTACTTCCGCTCGCCGGTGGCGCGGTGCTCGCCTATGAGCCATGCCTCCTCGCCCGGCAGGTGCTGCCCGCCTGTTGCTGCCGGCCCGTCCGCCACCCGCACCCGCAAGGCGGCGAACGCGGCCTTGAGTGGCCCTTTGGTGCCCTTACGCCAGGAGATCGTGCGGAACGCATCTGCTCGGGCCTCGATCAGCTCG